>JBGPLH010000340.1:0-3311 GCA_041486365.1 Thermodesulfobacteriota bacterium
ATCGGCCCTCGGGCGTCTCGTCGGCGAGGCTCGCGAGCTGCGCGGCCTCGGCGAGATCCTCGATCCGAACGCCGGGCGCGGGGAGGAGCTCCGTGGCCATCCGGTTGCCGAGCGTGATCGTCCCGGTCTTGTCGAGCAGGAGCGTCGTGACGTCACCCGCCGCTTCGATGGCCCGGCCGCTCATGGCCAGAACGTTCTTTTGCAGAAGGCGGTCCATCCCCGCGATCCCGATCGCCGAGAGCAGTCCCCCGATGGTGGTCGGGATCAGGCATACGAGGAGCGCCACGATCACGGTCGCGGTGAGATGGATGCCCGAGTACTCCGCCAGCGGCACAAGGGTGACGCAGGCGAAAAGGAACACCAGCGTGAGGCCCACCAGAAGGATCTGCAGCGCGATCTCGTTGGGCGTCTTCTGCCGCGACGCCCCCTCGACGAGGTTGATCATGCGGTCGAGGAAGGACTCTCCCGGATCGGCGCCGATGCGAACCACGATCCGGTCGGAGAGGACTTTCGTCCCGCCGGTCACGGAGGAGCGATCGCCCCCGCTCTCGCGGATGACCGGGGCCGACTCACCCGTGATGGCCGACTCGTCCACGGAGGCGATCCCCTCGATCACCTCTCCGTCTCCCGGGATGATCTCGCCCGCCTCCACGACCACCATATCGCCCTTGCGCAGGGACGACGCGGAGACCTGCTCCTCCTTCCCGTCGGCCAGGCGGCGGGCGATGGTCTCCTTGCGCATCTTCCGGAGCGTCGCGGCCTGCGCCTTTCCGCGACCCTCGGCCACCGCCTCCGCGAAGTTGGCGAAGATGACCGTGAACCAGAGCCAGAGGGTCACGGCCCCGGTGAACCAGGGGGGCTCCACGCCCGCGCGCGGGGAGATCACGTCCCGGAGCCACAGCAGCGTCGTGAGCACGCTCCCCGCCTCGACCACGAACATGACGGGGTTTCGCACGAGGTGCCGCGGATCGAGCTTCCACAGGCTCGCCCGGGCCGCGTCCCTGAGGATGGCCGGGTTGAACAATGAGGTCGGTCGGGATGGCCGGGGCGCCATCAGAATACCTTTCCGCTTCGCGCGAGGAAGTGCTCGACCACCGGACCCAGGCTCAGGGCGGGGAAAAATGTCAGCGCACCCACGATGAGGACGACGCCCACGAGCAGACCGCTGAACAGAACGCCGTCGGTGGGGAAAGTTCCGGGGCCGGGGGGCACGATCTTTTTCCCGATCATCGAGCCCGCGATTGCCAGGACGGGAACGATCATCAGGAACCGGCCCACGAGCATCGTGATGCCGAGGGTGGTGTTGTAGAAGAGGGTGTTGGCGTTCAGCCCCGCGAATGCGGATCCGTTGTTCCCGGCGCCGCTGGAGAAGGCGTAGAGGATCTCCGAGAGTCCGTGAGGGCCGGCATTGTTGAGCGAGGACCTTCCCGCGCCCGTCGCGGCCGCCCAGGCGGAGAACGCGAGGATCGTGAGGGGGAAGATGAGGATGTAGAGCATCGCGAACTTCACTTCCCGCGCCTCGATCTTCTTCCCGAGATACTCCGGCGTGCGCCCCACCATGAGCCCCGCGATGAAGACGGACAGGAGGACGAAGACCAGCATGCCGTAGAGCCCGGCCCCGACGCCTCCGAAGATCACCTCCCCGAGCTGGATGTTCACGAGAGGGACCAGGCCGCCGAGAGGCGTGAAGCTGTCGTGCATCGCGTTGACGGCGCCGCAGGACGCGCCCGTGGTCACGGTCGCGAAGAGCGCGGAGCTCGCGACGCCGAAGCGCGTCTCCTTTCCCTCGAGGTTGCCCGCCTTCTGATCGACCCCGAGACCCCGGAGGGCCGGGTTGCCACCGACCTCGGCCCGGTAGGCCACCGCCGTCCCGAGGAGGAAGAGCACGGCCATGGCGCCGAAGATCGCCCATCCCTGCTTCTGATCCCCGGCCATGCGCCCGTAGGTCCAGGTGAGCGCCGCGGGGATGGCGAAGATCAGGATCATCTCGAGGAAATTCGTGAGCGGGGTCGGGTTCTCGAAGGGGTGCGCGCTGTTGGCGTTGAAGAAGCCCCCGCCGTTCGTCCCCAGCTCCTTGATGAGTTCCTGGGACGCCACGGGCCCCATCGCGATCGTCTGCTTCGACCCTTCGAGGGTCGCGATTCCGAGATAGGGCGAGAAGTTCTGGACCACGCCCTGGGAGACGAGCACCAGCGCGCCGATCACGCTGAGCGGGAGGAGGACGTACACGATCGAACGGATCACGTCGGCCCAGAAATTGCCGACGGTCGCGGTTCCTTCCGCGCTTCCCCGCCGGGTGAATCCCCGCGCGAGGGCCAGGGCAATCCCGATCCCGGCGGCGGCCGACGTGAAATTGTGCCAGGCCAGCCCCGCCATCTGCGTGAGGTAGCTCATCGTCGTCTCCCCGGCGTAGGCCTGCCAGTTCGTGTTGGTCGTGAAGCTGGCGGCCGTGTTGAAGGCCAGGGCCGGCGGGACGGCGCCGAGGTGCTGCGGATTGAGCGGGAGCAGGTGCTGCATGCGCTGCAGGAGGTAGGTCACGAGCAGCCCGGCGGCGCTGAACGCGAGCAATGCGAACGCGTACTCCTTCCAGGTCTGCTCCCGGTCGGGGTCCACGCCGCAGACGCGATGGAGCGCATGCTCGAGGGGTCGCAGCCAGCGGGGCCGCGACGCGGGTTCCCCCTCGAAGACGCGAAACAGGTAAAGGCCGATCGGCTTCGTGAGCGCGAGAATGATCAGCGCGTAGAGCCCGATCTGCAGCCAGCCGACCGCCGTCATCATTGTCCTCAGAAGCGTTCGGGACGGATGAGCACGTAGACGAGGTAGGCCGCGAGGGCCACCGACACGATCCCGCCGATCCAGTACTCCAGATTCATGTCCCCTCCTTCCGATCGATCGCCGCTAGATCCGATCGCAGCCGAGCACGTAGAGCCATGCCACGACGAAGAAGCCCACGGCGATCAGCACGAAAATGATGTCGGCCACGTTTTCCTCCAGGCACGATGATCCCGATGGAGAGCAAGCCGCGTGCCAGCGCAGGCCGGGCGCAAGTCCCTGGAATCCGGTGAGTGGCGACCTCGAAGCGGCGTGCCTGCGTTGCAGGATGCACGCTTCGCCACCACCGCGCATTGAAAATTGCGGCGAGCGCGCCGCCGGGAATTCCCCGTCGCTCAGGGGAGGACCGCCCTGAGCGCGGAGGCGAGGCGGGAGTACTGCGCTTCATCGTTATAGATCTGCGCCGAGATCCGCAGGAGCCGCTTCGGCGGCGCGGGCCAGGGGAGGACGGGCACCTCGATCGCGTGCTCGGCGAGCAG
>JBGPLH010000341.1:0-3296 GCA_041486365.1 Thermodesulfobacteriota bacterium
GCCGCGGGTTACCGCGCCTGCCTGCGCTGCCACCCGAAGGACGCCCCTCCCGCCGAATCCCGCGCGAAGAAGATCCTGGGCGCCTGCCGGCACATCGAGGAGCACGCCGGCGAGATCCCGCGACTCGCGGACCTCGCCGCGCGCGTGGGCCTCTCCCCCTTTCATCTCCAGCGCGAGTTCCGCCGCGCGCTCGGCGTCACGCCGCGCCAGTATGCGGACGCGCTGCGAGTGGAGGGGCTAAAGGACCGCCTGAGGCGCGGCGAGCCCATCACGCCGGCCCTCTACGACGCGGGCTACGGATCGAGCAGCCGGCTCTACGAGAAAGCCGGGGGACACCTCGGGATGACGCCGGGCGCCTACCGGCGCGGTGGGAAGGGCGAGCGGATCGGCTACACGGTCGTTTCCTCGGCGCTCGGCCCCATCCTCGTCGCCGCGACGCCGCGGGGCCTCTGCCGCGTGAACCTCGGGCGCACGGGTCCGCAGCTCGCCGCGGGGCTTCGGCTCGAGTTCCCGAAGGCCGTCATCGAGGAGGACGCGCGCGCGCTGCGCGCCTGGGTCAAAGCGCTCGTGGACTACCTCGACGGGGAGCGCCCGCTGCCGGAGATCCCCCTCGACATTCGCGCCACCGCGTTTCAGCGCCGCGTCTGGGAGGCGCTCCGCAAGATCCCCTACGGCGAGACGCGCTCCTACGAGGACATCGCGCGCCGCATCGGCCAACCGACCGCCGTGCGCGCCGTGGCGCAGGCCTGCAAACACAACCCGGTCGCTCTGTTCGTCCCCTGCCATCGGGTGATCAGGAAGAACGGGGACCTGGGCGGTTATGGCGGAGGGGTGGCCCGGAAGAAGGCTCTCCTCCTGATGGAGCGCGGCGAGCAATCCTGATCATGCCGACATGAACGCCGCCACGCACAGCGCGATCCCGCCGATGTAGGTCCCGACCGCGCCGATGAAGCGCATCGGGTTGGGCTTGGCGAGGGTGGCGAATGCGATCATCCCGATGGCGTGCATGTAGCGGCAGGCCGTCGTGGCCCACATCGTGTTCAGGACCCAGCGGGCCGGGTCGTGGTAAGCGAGGAACAGGAAGAGCACCGAGAGCATCGCCGCGTACTCGGCGGTGTTCCCGTGTGCGCGCACGAGCTTGTAGAGGCGGTCGGTGGGATCGGGGTTGTAGCCGTGGACGGTCTTCGTCGCGCCGCGGGTCCCGGATACCACGAACCCGAGGACGAACAGGAGCAGGCCGAGCAGTGAGGTACAGATGATCGCGACGTTCATGGAGCTCTCCTTTTCCGGGTTGGGTCGTTGGGAGAGGCGACCGGCGGGGCGGCCCACGGATGTCGTCCGTCCGCGCCCGATCATCCCTCCTCTTTGAGCAGCCACTCCACGATCAACCTCGCGGTCTCCTCCGGCGCCTCTTCCTGGGGGAAGTGACCGACGCCGGGGATCGTGACGAGATTGACCCCTTCGAGATCCTCCATCATCCAGCGCGCGTTCTGCATCGGGGAGACGGGATCCTTCTCTCCCCAGACGACGCGCAGCGGCACCCGAAGCCGCGTGGGTCCGGCCGGGGCACTCGGTGGGGGCTGGAACCGATACCTCCGCCGGAAGGGCCTCAGGCTCCGGTAGTACCCGAGCGTCGCCTCCCGCGCCCCGGGCTGCGTGTGGGCCGCCGCATAGAATCGGAGCATCTCCTCGGGGAACGCCTCGTGCTTCACCGCCCACCAGCGGAAGAGAAAGCGCACGAAGGCGTCGTTCGCGAAACGAAGCGTGATCTCGGGGAGGACGGGGAGGTTGAAGAAGAAGAAATGCTTGGCCGCCGAGCGCACGAAGCGGCGGTAGCCGATGTTGAGATTCACCGCGCGGCGCACAAGCTCCGGGCGCGACAAAATGACGGCCATCGCCGTCCCCGCTCCCCAATCGTGCGCGACCAGATCCACGGGAGCGAGATCGAGCATCTCGATCAGCGCGTGTACGTCCTCCACCAGCACCCGCCCGGAGTAAGGGCCGTTGCCGGATTGCGCCGAGCCGCCCCAGCCACGCAGGTCGGGGACGTACACGGTGCGGTGGGGGAGCAGCGCCGGGACGATGTGCCGCCAGGTCTCGCCCGTCTCGGGATAACCGTGCAGCAGCAGACAGGGCGGGCCCGCGCCGCCCGAGCGCAGGAGCAGATCGACGCCGTTCACCCGGACCCTGCGATCCGTGAGGCCCTCGATCACCGCGATGCCCTCCCCGCCGTCACGGCTCCTTCGTCCGTTCCATCTGGAACGGGACGTCCACGCGGACCTTCTCCTTCGTGTCCGCCTCGACGAAGTCGAGGGTGATCTTCCCGCTCTTGCGCGCGGCAAAGTCCGCGGAGAACTCGGCGATCAGCCCGAGGCTCCCGAGCGCGGGCACGCGGACCTGCTCCACGCGCCCTTCGCTGCCGGATCCGACGAGGCTGTTCGCCGCGGGACTCCGGAGGCCCAGCCGCATGCCGATCGCCTTGCGCTCGAGCGTGAGGTCCTTCTTCCGGTCGTTCCTCACCGACAGAGACAGGAGCGCGCGACGATCCCATCGGCGCGTGCTCGCGGAGCCGCCCCCGCGGACGGCAATCCCGGGCCCACTTCCCGCGAGCACGGGCGATCCGTCGTCGGGATTCCGGAGATCGTATGCGCGGGAGCCGCAGCCGGCGGCGAGGAGGAAGAGCGGCAGGATCCAGCGGAAGCGACGGATCATCGGGCGTTCCGTATGAAGGCCCGGCGGCCTCGGCCGCGGGGCGTCTCGACCCACGATGCGACGGGCATCCTACGCGATCGCTCCTACGGCGGGAAGCCCGAGCACGAAAAGGGCGAGGCCCGATCCCTCGTCGGGATCGGGCCTCGCAATCAAGTGTCGGAGCAGGGCGGTAAGCCGAGTTCTGTTCCCCGCGCGGGTTGCCCCGGCGAGGCGACGATCATTCATCTGGGACGGCCGTTGCCGGCCGCCTCGAGCGACCTAACCCGCTGGTCTCGGGCGGGCAGCCCTACGATCCGGCGCGCCGGGGATGCCCGGCCGTTCCGGAACGCCAGCCTATTTGGTCTTGCTCCGGGTGGGGTTTAGCTCGCCGCCGGTCGCCCGGCTGTCGCGCGTGCGCTCTTACCGCACGTTTTCACCATTGCCTGTGAAGCCCGCCTTTCGGCGCGCAACCATCGGCTGTGTCTTTTCTGTGCCACTTTCCCTGGGGTCACCCCCGGTCGGCGTTACCGACCACCCTGCCCTGTGGAGCTCGGACTTTCCTCCCCCGGGCGCCGACGGGCGCGGAATGCTCCGCGCCCCCAGCC
>JBGPLH010000342.1:0-3292 GCA_041486365.1 Thermodesulfobacteriota bacterium
GCCGCACTCGAGGATGTGGCCCGCCACGACGGCGCTCGCGAGCCGATCCCAGTCGTCGCGCTTCCAGCCGAAGCGCCAGGCCGCGGGCCCCACGACCACCGATGCGTCGGTCACCCGCGGGCACACGACGATGTCGGCCCCGCGGTCGAGGGCCTCCACGATTCCCCATGCGCCGAGATACGCGTTGGCCGTGATGGGCCGGGCCTCGAGCTCCGAGAGGGGCTTGCCCGTGTCCAGGTGCTCGAGCCGGTGCCCCGCGGCCTGGAGCGCGTCGAGCCTGCCGAGGAGATCGTCCCCCTCGATATGCGCGATCTTCGCCGAAAGGCCGAGCTTCTCGCACAGCGCGCGCAGCCGCGCCGCGAGCCCGGCCGGGTTCAGGCCGCCGGCGTTCGTCACGATCTTCACGCCGCGATCGAGCGCCAGGCCCATCACCTCCTCCATCTGGCGCAGGAACGTGGACGCGTAGCCCGTGTCCGCGTCCTTCATGCGGGCCTTCCAGAGGATCAGCATCGTGAGCTCTGCCAGGTAGTCGCCGGTCAGGAAATCGATGGGCCCGCCCTCGATCATCTCCCGCGCGGCCGCGAAGCGGTCGCCGTAGAAACCCGAGCAGTTGGCGATCCGGAGGGGCCCAGGGGCGGCGCTCATGATCTCTCCTTCGCCGGACCCGCGGCGCTTTCGGGATCGCCCCGGACCTCCAGCTCCCCCGCCGCGAAGCGGGCCCGCAACACCTTCTTGTCGAACTTGCCGACGCTCGTCTTGGGAACCTCCCGGATGAAGCTCCACCGCTCGGGGATCCACCAGCGCGCCACGCGGCCGTCCAGGAACGCCCGGATCGCGTCCGCGTCGGGCACCGCGCCCTCGCGCAGCACCACGCATGCCAGCGGCCGCTCCTCCCAGCGCGCGTCGGGGACGCCCACCACCGCGGCTTCCACGACGTCCGCGTGCCCCATGATCGCGTTCTCCAGCTCCACGGACGAGATCCACTCGCCGCCCGATTTGATCACGTCCTTCGCGCGATCGGTGATCTGGACGAAGCCCTTCGAGTCCATCGTCCCCACGTCCCCCGTGCGCAGCCAGCCGTCTTGGAACTTCTCGGGCGCGGGGTCGAGGTAGTACTCGCCCGTGATCCACGGACCGCGCACCTGGATCTCGCCCACCGACTTGCCGTCCCAGGGCAGGTCCCGCCCCGCGTCGTCGACGATTCGCATGTCCACGCCCGCCACCACGCGCCCCGTCTTCGCGCGCCACTCCATCTCCGCTTCCGGCGCCGTCCCCTTCGGCGGATGGGCGATGGCGCCGAGCGGGCTCGTCTCGGTCATCCCCCAGGCCTGGATGATCCGCACGTCGTGGCGAACCTGGAATTTCTCGATGAGCCCGCGGGGCACCGCGGACCCGCCGCATGCGACGAGCCGGATCGACGAGAGGTCGACCGGGTTCGATTCGGCGTGGCGCAGGATGTCGTTCCAGATGGTCGGCACCGCGGCCGACATCGTGGGGCGCTCCTGCGCGATGAGACGGCACATCGGCTCGGCCTGCAGGAACCGGCCGGGCATCACGAAGTCGCTCCCCGCCATCCATCCCGCGTAGGGGAGCCCCCAGGCGTTCGCGTGGAACATGGGCACGATGGGCAGGATGCGGTCCTCGGACCGGAGGCCGAAGACGCCGCCCGTGCAGGTGGCCTGTGAGTGGAGCCAGGTGGAGCGGTGGCTGTACACGACGCCCTTGGGGTTCCCCGTGGTGCCGCTCGTGTAGCACATCGCCGCCGCGGCGCGCTCGTCGAGGTCCGGCCACGGGGCGCCCGGCCGCTCGGCGGCCAGGAGATCCTCGTAGCGGAGCACGGCTCTTCCGAGCGGCGACGCGTCGCCGTCGCCGATCACCACGATGTGCCGGACCGGATCGAGCTCCGCCACGATCCGGGCGAGGAGCGGCACGAGGGAGTCCTCCACGAGGATCACGCGGTCATCGGCGTGCCGCACGATGTAGGTGAGCTGGTCGGGGAAGAGCCGGATGTTGAGCGTGTGGAGCACCGCGCCCATGCAGGGGATCGCGAAGTACGCCTCGAGGTGCTCCTGCGTGTTCCAGCAGAACGTCGCGACGCGATCTCCCTCCCGAATCCCGAGCCGCCGCAGCGCCGCCGCGAGCCGCTCGGCCCGGTCGGCCACCCGGGCGAAGGACGCACGCTTCACGCCGCCGCCAAGGCCGGAGGTCCCTCGCCCGGAGGTCCCTCGCTCCGCGAGGGCCGACTCCTGACATGCAAGGGCCGGTTCGATCCCGGAGGTCCCTCGCGCAGCGAGGGCCGGTTCGATCAACGTCACCACCTCGCTGTCGGCGTGGACCTTGCGGCCGTGCTCGAGGATCGACGTGATGGTGAGCGCGCCATCCTGCATGGTGCTCTGTAGGGCGATCGGCATGCGTTCTCCTCCCTGCCGCGCTGTGTGGATCCCCCGGACCGGCCACCCGGAGCGCTATCTTACATCGCCCCGCGCGGCGAGCGTCAAGGCGCGCTCCCGCGCCCGGCGCCGCAGATCCTCGCCTCCCGCCCGCTTCCCCTCCAGCAGGTCGGCGATCACCCGGGCAATCCGCGCCCCGACAGCGTCGGCCGCCTCGCCCGTGAAGTGATGGGATGCGGGCCGGTACCAGCCGCCCGGCGGTGGCGGCTCCGCCGCGAGATCGACGAGAGGAGCGCCCGCCTCGCGGCAGAAGGCTTCGAGCGCCCGGTTCAGTGCCGCCAGCTCGGGTTCCGTGTCCCCCCAGGTCGGCATGCTCACGAAGACCGGCGTCACGCCCCGCGCGCGGGCGACGTCGAGCATGAGTCTGAGGTTTTGCGTGTAGTCCTCCTGGGCGCGCCGCAGGACCGCCGCGAACCCGGGCGAGGCGCGCAGCCGCTTGCGCTTGTCCGACAGGCTCCGGCCCAGGAGACGGTCCTCCAGCCGGTTGCGCGTCGGCTGGACCACGGATTTCACGACGAACCCTCGAAGGAAGAGGAAGAAGTAGGACCGCTCGAGGATCGGGACGTCCGGACCCACGGCAAGCCGCTCCGGGTCGGGAGCGATGAAGGCCTGGAAGAACGCCTCGCGGTACGCCCGATCGCCCATGCGATCGACGCGAAGGATCCGGCCGTAGCGCGCGAGCCGGTCCGCGTCGTTGGTCCCCGAGTAGACGACCGCCACGTCCAGGTTGATCGGACCCGAGAGCTCCACCAGATGCGCGAGATAGTGGGCCGAGGACAGTCCCGCCGAGCCCGCGTTGGCCACCTGTCCGATGCGCGCGCCGGCGCGATCGTTCAGGTGCC
>JBGPLH010000343.1:0-3289 GCA_041486365.1 Thermodesulfobacteriota bacterium
CTCCCGCTGGGCGAGGTTGGCCTTCATCGGGAAATCGGTCCGAGGAAGATTGAGGCTGTCCCGGTAGTCGTGCTGGGCCATCGCTCTTCGGGTGGTGAGGGGTGCCGAGGCAGGTTTCGGGAAGGCCTGAAACTATCACAGCAGGGGGAGAGCGTCCATGATCCTGACGCGCCGGCCGGAGTCCCAACGCCGCAGGGGCGGCCTTCGGGCCGCCCCCGCGCGCGCATGCTTCCCAGGAGGAGCCGGCCCTAGACCGTCCTGCCGACCGCATCCGCGAACGCCTTGAGACCCGACATGAGCTGGTGGAAGCGCTTGGGCTTGAGCGACTGCGCGCCGTCGCTCCAGGCCTTGTCGGGCTCCTGGTGCACCTCGATCATGAGCCCGTCGGCCCCGGCCGCGATCCCCGCGTAGGCCATGGGCGTCACGTACTGCCAGACGCCGGTGGCGTGGCTGGGGTCGACGATCACCGGCAGGTGCGTCTTCTCCTTGAGCACGGGGACCGCGTTGAGATCGAACGTGTTGCGCGTAGCCGTCTCGAAGGTGCGGATCCCCCGCTCGCAGAGAATGACGTTGGGGTTCCCCTCGGCGAGGATGTACTCCGCCGACTGGAGCCACTCCTTGATCGTCGTGGACATGCCGCGCTTGAGGAGCACGGGGCGGGTGGCGCGGCCCAGGCGCTTCAGGAGCGCGAAATTCTGCACGTTGCGCGCGCCGACCTGGATGATGTCCGCGTACTCGCACAGGACGTCCACGTCGTGCGGATCCATGATCTCGGTCACGACCGGAAGCCCCGTGGCCTCCCGCGCCCGGGCCAGGATCTTGAGCCCTTCGACCTCCAGCCCCTGGAACGCGTAGGGGCTCGTGCGCGGCTTGAACGCCCCGCCGCGCAGGATGTTGGCGCCCGCCTCCTTCACCGCGTGGGCCACTTCGATCAGCCGATCCTCCCCCTCTACCGAGCAGGGGCCGGCCATCACCGCCAGCTTCCGGCCGCCGATCGTGACATCCTTGTTGATCCTGATTTCCGAGGGCTCCGGCCTGAACTGCCGGCTGGCCAGTTTGAAGGGCTCGAGGATTGGCATCACGCGGTCCACCCCCTGCAACGAGGGAAGAGTCTCGGTGATGATCGATTTATCCAGCCGGTCATCGCCGACGCAACCGATCACCGTCCGCTCGACGCCGCGGATGAGGTGGGCGCGGTATCCGAGCCCCTCCACCCGCGAGACGACGCGGTCGATCTCCTCGTTCGTCGCTCCCGCCTTCATCACCACGATCATGACTCCTGCCTCCTTCGCTCGCGCCGACGGGAAGGCTTCCCGCTCGGGGGCGCCCGCCGCTCCCGGGCCCGTCCGGGCCATTTCGGGCCATTTCGAAATTGAACGGCGATGCGTCTCGGCGGCCGAAAAAGAGGCCATAGGGCTGGCTGCGCCTATGGCCTTTCCGATTTCGGCTAGAAACACGAAGGCCATGAGCGACCGCCATCCCGTCTGCCCATGGCCCGTTGACCCTGTGTTCGGACGATCAACGCACCACGGCAGACCGGCTAAAGCCGAAGTAGAACCGCCAGGCAAAAGCGAAGCGGTCTGCCGTGCGCGAATTTATCATGGGAAGCGCTCCCCGTTCGTCAGAAAAGTGCTAGGAGTGTAGGTGGGTTCGACGGGCCTGTCAACAGGGAGTTCCGGTCGGCGCCGACCCGCGGGAGGGGCCCTTGAGGCGCCTGGACTGCTGTGCCAGGCTGAGCTCATCGAAAGAAAAGGAGGCGCCCCATGAGGGTCTCGCCGAAGCAGGTCGAGCAGATGGCCACAGCCGTTGTGGCAGGGCTCCTGGAGAAGGGTCTGGCAAAGGGAACACAAGCGACACTGGAGGCCGCCGTCCGGCAGGCCATCGCGGAGGACCTCGCCGTTGAGGAGGCCCTTGACCAGGAGGTGGAGCGCCTCCTGGCCCCCCACGCCGCGAAGATGGACGAGGAGGGGGCCGACTACCGGAAGATGTTCACCCTCCTGAAGCAGAAGCTCGCGCGGGAGCGCGGGATCGTGCTCTGAAGCAGCCGCGGCCGCCCGTCACTCGCCGCCCATCGGGATGATCACCTGCGTGGCCGTCGCCTTGGCCGCGAGCTTGCCGTCGTCCCGCCTGAACTCCACCTCCACCTGCATCTGGCGCCTCCCTCGGTGAATCACCTGAGCCTCCAGGTGCAAATCGCCACCCGTCACTGTCCGGAAGTAGGAGATCCGCAGATCGGACGTCGAGATGGCCTCGTTGTCCTCCAGAAGGGTCATCGAGACGAGGGCCAGCGACTGATCCGCCAGCGCCGCAAGATATCCGCCGAAGACGGCGCCGCGCTCGTGGAAGACCTTCGGGTCCACCTTCCATCGCGACCACGTCCGACCCGGCTCCCACCGCGTGATGCCCGGGAGGCCCAGGGTCCGCACGAAGACCGGCGGATTACCCTGTTGCGCCACGATGCCGTCGAGGATTGCACCCCAGAATCCCATCGCTTCCTCCCTCAGCGCCGCGCTTCGATCGCCTTCCGATAGGCGGCCGCCTGCTCCGCCTCGCTCCCGACGTCCAGGTCGAGATCGCGCAGCAGGCCGTCTTCCAGCCCGTAGATCCAGCCGTGCACCGTGAGGGGCTGCCCGCGCCGCCAGGCACCCCGAACGACCGTCGTCTGGCAGACGTTCACGACCTGCTCGATCACGTGCAACTCGCACAGTCGCGCGAAACGCGCGCGATCGTCTCCGGCGATGCTGAGGAGCGCCTGGTGCTTCTGCTGGACGTCCTGGATGTGGCGCAGCCAGTTGTCGATGAGGCCGTGGTTGTCGCTCTCCATCGAGGCGCGCACGCCGCCGCAGCCGTAATGGCCGCACACGATGATGTGCTTCACGCCGAGCGTCTCGACGGCGAACTGGATGACCGAGAGACAATTCAGATCCGTATGGACCACCACGTTCGCCACGTTCCGGTGAACGAAGATCTCGCCCGGGAGCAGGCCGACGATTTCGTTGGCGGGCACACGGCTGTCGGAGCAGCCGATCCACAGGTACCGGGGCGACTGCTGCTCGGCGAGCTTCTCGAAGAATGCGGGATCCTCCGCGCGCATGCGATCCGCCCAGCGGCGATTGTTCGTGAGGAGATGATCCAGACCAGCCATGTGTCGGTGCCCTCATGAGAGAACATGGTTAGAGGCTCGCGCCGGCGGTCAGAGCCGCGGCTTACCCGGCAGCTCGAGCGGCAGCTCCGGGATTCCGCGCAGGCGATCGGCGGTCCTGAACTGCTTCACGGCGAGATCCACCCA
>JBGPLH010000344.1:0-3278 GCA_041486365.1 Thermodesulfobacteriota bacterium
CGCCACGAGGCTCACGAGGAACGCCGGGGACAGGGCCGGGCTCGAGAGCAGCGTCCACAGTCCCGACCCCTTCTCCTCCGCGTGCGCGTGCGACGTCTCCGGGACGCCCCGGAAGATCGCCGCCCCCGCGATCGCGAAGGTCGAGGACGCGAGGAAGAGCGCGTTGAATCCGAAATGGGACTCGATGGCCTCGGCCACCGTCACCGCGAGCCCGTGCGTGATGAGCGTGAAGACGCCGAAGATGCCCAGCGCCTGGGCGCGCCTGTCCACGGGCGCGAGATCGGCCGCCTGCGTCGTCGCGGCCGTGAAGGCGCAGGCGAAGGCGATCCCCTGGATGAGGCGCAGGACGTAGGGCAACAGCGAGAGCCGGTCGGTGAAGACGAAGGCGGCCGAGGAGGTTGCCATGAGCAGGGAGCCCCCCAGGAAGAAGGGGCGCCGCCGGTACCGGTCCACCAGCACGCCGACCAGCGGCGTGAGGGGCGTGGCCGCGACGCCGAAGACGGCCATGATGTCGCCGATCTGATCCTCCCGGGCGCCGATGGCGTGCAGGTGCTTCGGGAGCATGAAGAAGGAGGCGAAGCAGAGGAAAAAGGAGAAGTTCGCGAGGGTGACCCGGAGGAACGGGCCGCGGAGGAGCGTCGCGATGCTCGAATCGGGGGCGGAAGCCAGAGGAGTGTCCGCCGGTGGAGGTGCCATGGCCGCGGGAGTCTATCCCGCCCCCGCGTCCTCGGCAAACGCGCCGCCTCGCGCGCGAGCGGGCGGGTCTGATACATTGGCGCCATGAC
The DNA here is from genome assembly GCA_041486365.1 of Thermodesulfobacteriota bacterium. Classification (GTDB taxonomy): domain Bacteria; phylum JAUYMQ01; class JAUYMQ01; order JAUYMQ01; family JAUYMQ01; genus JBGPLH01. The sequence continues at coordinate 786 of JBGPLH010000344.1, forward strand.
GATCGTCCGCGTGCTCGCGATCCCGCTCGCCCTTCTCGGCTTCTCCCCGGCCGCCGGATGCCGCTCCACCGCGGGGGCGGGTCCGGGGCGCGCGGTGGTACCCGCGGCCTCGGAGCGGCCCGCTTCCCGACCGACGGTGCGCGAGGTCGCGGAGGCGTCTGCACCGGGGCCCCTCTGGACCGAGCTCCCGCCCGGACCCCGCTCGCTCGACTTCCCTCTGCGCGCCGACACGATCCGCAATCTCGCCCGCCGGGCCAACCCCGCCGTCGTCACGATCCTGAGCACGCAGACCGTGATGGGCCGCACTATCAGCGATCCCCTCGGCATCCTGCAGTTCGGCCTTCCCCTTCCCCGCATCGGTACCGCGCTTGGTTCCGGATTCGTCATCCGCCCGGACGGCTACATCCTCACGGCCGATCACGTGATCGAGGGGAGCCGTAACATCAAGGTCGCGCTGGAGAAGCCCGGCGACCCGAAGGGGGAGACCTACGATGCGGAGGTGATCGGAAAAAGCAAGGAATCGGGCGTGGCGATCCTGAAGATCAAACCGGCGCGCCCGCTTCCGGTGCTGCCGCTCGGCGACTCGTCAGGACTCGAGATAGGCGATCAGGTCGTGGCCGTGGGGAACCCCTACGGCTTCTCTCACACGGTGACGTCCGGGATCGTGTCGTTCATCGGTCGAAAGCTGCCCGAGGCCGGCGCGCGCGGGAAGAAGGTCGAGTTCATCCAGATCGACGCGCCGATCAATCCCGGCAACTCCGGTGGCCCGCTGCTGAATCTCTTCGGCGAGGTCGTCGGGATCAACACCGCGATGGCCGCCCAGGCTCAGGGGATCGGCTTCGCCGTGCCCGTGAACACCGCCAAGGAGGCGATTCCCGCGCTCCTCAGAGGCCGCTGAGCTCCTCCAGGCGAATCGACTTCGCCAGCCGCGCCACCTCTTCCACGGGCCGGATCCCCCCCCGCGCTCCGTAGGCCGCGCAGTTGAGCGCCGCCGCCGCCGTCGCGAAACGCAGCGTGTCGGGAAGATCCCAACCCGCGATCAGCCCGTAGAGAAATCCGCCGTGAAAGACGTCGCCCGCGCCGGTCGTGTCGATCACGGGGACGTCGGCGCCGTGCGCGCGCAGGGCCCGATCGCCCTGGAGGGCGAGGGCGCCGTGCCGGCCCAGCGTGGCGCACGCGAAGCGCGCGTGGGACATCGCCTGGACCTCGGCGAGCGCCTCGCGAAGATCCTCCTTCCCGGTGAGGCCTGGCGCGAAGGTCTCGCTCACGATCGGAAAGTCGACGAGCGCGAGGAGATCCCGGCTCCCGTCGCGGACCGAGTCGATATCCAGGACGACGGGCATCCCCGCTTCCCGGCCGAGCCTGGCCGCGCGGATCGAGAGCGGCATCTCGTGTCCGTCGACGAGCAGCACGCGGCCCGCCGCGATGGCCCCGGCCCCGAGCGTCTCCGGATCGCGCCGCAGTTTCTCGTCACGGCGCCAGAGGATCGTCCGCTCTCCGGATCGTGACTCCACGATGATCACCGCCATCTGGGTGGCCGCGCCGGGCACGACGCGCAACTCGCGGAGATCGAGCCCCTCGCGCTCGAGGCTCTCCCGCTGGAACCTTCCCTCCTCGTCGTCCCCCACGGATCCCACGTACTTCGCCGTGAGCCCCCAGCGCCGGCATGCCACGAGCGCCGTCGCGACCTGCCCGCCACAGGAGCGCAGGTGCTCGGTGATCTCGATCTTCGTGTTGAAGCGGGGGTACTCGGGGACGATCACGAGGGTGTCGACGGCGTTGAGCCCCACGCCGACGACGTCGAAGGGGCGCCCTTCGGGGAGGGATGCGAGCGGTGTCAATCCGGCTCCCCGGCGATCCGCCGGGCCTCGGCGATGATGCGCGGCGCGATCTCGCCGGCCTTGCCACGGATCAGGACGTCCGCGAGGTCGTCCAGAGGCGTGTCCGAGCCGTTCAGGATGATGAGGCGCGCGCCCGACTGCGCCGCGGCGGCGGGGATGTGCGCGGCGGGCGTCACGACGAGGGAGGAGCCGATCACCCAGCACAGGTCGCAGGCTTCCGCGCGCCGGAAGGCCTCCGCGGTTTCCTTCTCGGGCATCGCCTGGCCGAAGGAGACGGTGTCGGGCTTCAGGATCCCGCCGCACTTCCCGCAGAGCGGGACTTCCTCCCCGCTCGCAACCCGCCCCTGGATCGCGTCGCGCCCGTGCCGGTCCCGACAGGAGAGACAGGAAACGGTGAGCGCCGTGCCGTGCAGCTCGATCACGCGGTCCGGCGGAAGGCCCGCACGCTGGTGGAGGCCGTCGATGTTCTGCGTGACGACGCAATCGAGGCGGCCCCATCGCTCCAGGGCCACGCAGGCATCGTGGGCGGGGTTGGGCTTGGCCGCGACGAGTGGCTCGTAGAAGAGCTTCGAGAGCGCCCAGTACTTCTTCCGCGACTCCTCGCTCCCGACGAACTTCTGGAAGGTGAACTCCATCGGGTCGAAACGATCCC
>JBGPLH010000345.1:0-3278 GCA_041486365.1 Thermodesulfobacteriota bacterium
GCCCATGGACCGATTCGTCGATCTGCACACGCATTCCACCTGGTCGGACGGGTCGCTGTCCCCCCTCGCCCTCGTCCGGGAGGCCCGCGCCGCGGGCCTCTCGGCGATCGCGCTCACCGATCACGACGTGCTGGAGGGGCTTCCCGAGGCGAGCGCCGAGGGCTCGCGCGAAGGAGTGGAGGTCGTCTCGGGGGTGGAACTCAGCGCGCGGATGGAGGCCGGCGAGGTCCACCTCCTCGGCTACGAGATCGACCCGTCGCCGGGCACGCCGCTGCAGGCCGCGCTGGCCCGGCTCCGCGCCGCGCGCGAGGCGCGGACCCCGCGGATCCTCGAGCGGCTGGCGGCGATGGGCATGCCGCTCGATCTGGAAGAGGTGAAGGCGATCGCCGGCGAGGGAAGCACGGGGCGTCCCCACGTGGCGCAGGCGATGGTCCGGCGACGCTACGTGGCGAGCGTGGACGAGGCCTTCACGCGCTTCCTCCGGGAGGGGGCGCCCGCCTACGTCCTGCGCGAGATGCTCACGCCCGCGGACGCCGTGGCGCTGATCCGGGAGGCGGGCGGGCTCGCCGCCCTCGCGCATCCCGGGCTGCTGCGCCTGCCGGGAGTGGGGCGGCTTGAGGCCTTCACGAAATCCCTGGCCGGGGAAGGGCTCGAAGCCATGGAGTGCTTCACCTCGGCCCACGACGCGGGGACCGCGACGGCCTGCGTCGGGATCGCCCGCAGGGCCGGGCTGATCCCGACGGGCGGATCGGACTACCACGGGGACCGGAAGGCGGGAGTCCGGCTCGGGCGAACGCGCGGCGGGGGACGGATCCCCTACGCGATCCTGGCCGACATCCGCGAACGTCTGGCGGCGCGGACTTCCTCCGCGCGGCGTTCCGTCATGGGGAAAGGGGGGACGGTTGGCATCTGATATCGGCATGGCCGTGGTGGGCGCCGGGGGCTGGGGGAAGAACCTGGTCCGGAACTTCGCGGCGGCGAAGGGGGCGCGCCTCCTGTGGTGCTGCGACCTGAACGAGGCAATTCTATCCCGCCTCGCGCCCCAGGTCCCCGGCACCCGGATGACGACGCGCGTGGAGGAGGTGCTCTCCGATCCCGGCGTGGACGCCGTGGCGATCGCCACGGACGCGCCCACGCACTATCTCATGGCTCGGCAGGCGCTGGAGGCGGGCAAGCACGTCTACGTGGAGAAGCCCCTGACGCTCGAGGCGCGCACCTCGCGGGAGCTGATCCGGATCGCGGAGGAGCGTGGAAAGCAGATCATGGTGGGGCATCTCCTGCTCTACCACCCGGCGGTGGAACGGATCGAGGAGATGCTCGCGTCCGGCGCGCTGGGCGACATCTATTACATGTATACCCAGCGCCTGAACCTCGGCGTGGTCCGCAAGGACGAGAGCGCCTGGTGGAGCCTCGCGCCCCACGACGTGTCGGTGATCCTCCGCCTCTTCGGGGAGGTGCCGGGGACCGTGAGCGCCCGGGGCGAGTCGTACCTCCAGCCGGGAGTCCAGGACGTCGTCTTCGTGAACCTGCACTTCCCCGACCGTCGCATGGCGCAGATCCACGTCTCCTGGCTCGACCCGCACAAGATGCGGAAGATGACCATCGTCGGGTCGAAGAAGATGGTGGTCTTCGACGACATGGAGGCGGCCGAGAAGATCAAGATCTACGACAAGGGCGCCGACATCAGACCCGACTACGCGTCCTATCACGAGGCGATCACGCTCCGGCAGGGGGACATCTACCTGCCGCGGATCGACATGGCCGAGCCCCTCGCCCGCGAGTGCCAGCACTTCGTCGACTGCGTGCGCGAGAACCGCAGGCCCCGGACGAGCGGCGAGGACGGACTGCGCGTGGTACGCGTGCTCGAGGCGGCCCAGATGTCCATCGAGGAGGGAGGCCGCCCGGTGACGCTGGAGGAGCCGCGGGGCGCGGAGCGCCGCGGGAAGAGGTCCCCGTGAGCGGCGCGGCGGGCGGCGGACGCCCCTGGTTTGCCCACGAGTCCGCCTACGTGGACGAGGGGGCGGAGATCGGTGAGGGGACGAAGATCTGGCACTTCTCCCACGTGATGTCCGGGGCGCGGATCGGCAGGCGCTGCAACATCGGGCAGAACGTGGTGATCTCCCCCGGCGTGATCGTCGGGGACAACGTGAAGATCCAGAACAATGTGTCGTTGTACACGGGCGTGATCCTGGAGGATGAGGTCTTCTGCGGGCCGAGCATGGTCTTCACGAACATCGTGACGCCGCGTTCGGGCACCCCGCGCAACCGGCCGGAGGACTACGTCCGGACGCGCGTGGCGAAGGGCGCGACCATCGGCGCCAACGCGACGATCGTGTGCGGCCATGACCTGGGCCGATACGCCTTCGTGGGCGCCGGCGCGGTGGTCACGAAGGACGTTCCGGATCACGCGATCGTGGTCGGCAACCCCGCGCGCGTCGCGGGGTACGCCTGCGCCTGCGGACTGCGGCTCCCGATCAAGCCGGGGCCCGGCGAGGCCGAGGCGACGTGCGAGTCTTGCGGAAGGCGCTACGAGAAACGGGGGGGAGGCGTGCGCCCTATCGGCGACGCGGGCTCCCCCGCTGGAGGGAGATGACGTGAAGGTGCCCTTGCTGGACCTGAAGGCGCAGCACGAGACCATCCGGGAAGAGATCCGCGCGGCGATCGACCAGGTGGTGGAGGATCAGAATTTCATCCTGGGGCGGCAGGTGACGGAGCTCGAGGCCAAGGTGGCGGCGCTCTGCGGCGTCCCCGCGGCGGTGGGCTGCGCGTCCGGCACGGACGCGCTGTACCTCGCCCTCCGGGCGCTGGGCGTCGGGGCCGGGGACGAGGTGATCACGGTGCCCTACACGTTCTTCGCCACCGCGGGATCGATCCACCACGCGGGGGCCCGCCCCGTGTTCGTGGACATCGATCCGGCCACCTACAACATCGACCCGTCGAAGCTCGAAGCGGCCATCACCCCCCGCACGAAGGCGATCATGCCGGTGCACCTCTTCGGCCAGTGCGCCGACATGGACCCCATCCTCGCCCTCGCAAGCGCGAAGGGGATCCATGTCGTGGAGGACGCGGCCCAGGCGATCGGCGCCACGGCCCAGGGGCGCCCCGCGGGCGCGATGGGGGCGATCGGCTGCTTCTCCTTCTTTCCCTCGAAGAACCTCGGTGGCTTCGGCGACGGTGGCATGGCCGTGTCCGTCGATGTTGCGCTCGCCGAGAAGATGCGCGTGCTGCGCGTGCACGGCAGCCGGCCGAAGTACTTCCACGCGGTGATCGGCGTGAAC
>JBGPLH010000346.1:0-3274 GCA_041486365.1 Thermodesulfobacteriota bacterium
GTCCCGAGCCCGAAGGTCCCGAGCCCGAAGGTCCCGAGCCCGAAGGTCCCGAGCCCGAAGGTCCCGAGCCCGAAGGTCCCGAGCCCGAAGGTCCCGAGCCCGAAGGTCCCGAGCGAAGCGAGGGCCGACCCTAAAAACGCGAGGGCCGACGCTAAAAACGCGAAGGCCGACGCTGAAAACGCGAGGGCCGACGCTGAAAACGCGAGGGCCGCCTCCAAAAACGCCGGATTCCTCTTCCGCGCGATCCTGCCGCCGGCCGTCCTCCATGGGGGCAATCTCTTCGTGCGCGCCTTCGGCGACACGGGGCCGGTCGTCGTGCCCCTCGCCGACGACGGGCGCGGATGCGACGAGCGCGCGGGGGACGGGGTGTGGACGGGATTCCTCGCGGCCCGCCCCGGCGCCATCACGCATTACGTATACGCCCAGACGCTCGCGGCCGGTGGGGAGAGCCAGGAGTTCGACGCCTTCCCCTGGGCCTGGCGCACCCGCGCCGCCACCGGGCGGGAAGCGGGCGGACCCATCGATACCTACAACCGGTTCGATCTCATGAGCGAGGAGATCCATCCCGACGCGGAGGGCGCCGCCGTCATGGCGCGCGCCATCGCGGCGGCCATCGGAGGGGGCTCGTGATCGCGCGGGCGCGCCACCCCCTCGTCAAGCTCGCGTTCGCCACGGGGATCCTCATCGTCTTCCTCCTCGGCGCGGAGGCATTCTGCCGGATCGTGAAGCCCGACGAGCGCTGGTTCCGGGATCCCTACGCGAATCATGGCCAGCTGGCCACCCTGTTCAAGTATGACTACACGATCGGGTGGACCGGCCGGCCCGGGGCCAAGGTTCTCTTCACGGACGAACACTTGAACTCCCGCGGCCTGCGGGGGCCGGAATTCCCCGACGAGAAGCCCCCTTCCACCGTGCGCATCGCGGCGCTCGGCGACTCCTGCACCTTCCAGATCCAGATGAACGACGTGAAGGCTTCGATCCCGCTGGTGGAACTGAACGATCCCTATCCGGCGGTCCTGAACCTGCTCCTCTCGAGATACGACACGCCGGAGAGGCGCTACGAGGTGGTGAATGGCGGCATGATCGGGTACTCGACCCTCCAGGGATTGCGCTTCATGCGAAAGGAAGCCTTTCGCTGGCAGCCCGACGTCATCTTGATCAAGTTCGGCTGGAACGATCAGTGGATCCACAGCTACGATTCCCGGAGCCCCGCGGAATCCCATCACGCGGCCTTGCGCTGGGTGTCCTGGCGCCTGCTGCAGAGCCGCTTCTACGCCCTCCTCTCCCGCGCGATCACCACGGCGATGGCGCCGCCGGATGCCTGGAAGAAGGCCGGGCGGGCCTCTAAACCACGCTGGCCGGGGGCCCCTCCGATGGATCAACTGCGCGTCCCCCCGGAGGAGTTCGCGTTTCATCTCCGGCTCATGATCCGCGAGGCGCGGGCCCATGGCGCGGTGCCGATCCTCCTGACGGCGCCGATGAGCGTCGTGAAGCCCACCCTGCGCGCGAGTTCCTATCTCGGGGACATCATCGCGGGGACGGGCTACGGGACGGCCGAGTCGATCCTCGCCATGCACGCGCGCTACAACGCAGTCGTACGTCGCGTGGCGCGCGAGGAGCGCACGCCCTGCATCGACCTGGACGCGGCCATCGCGGCACAGGGCCGGGGGCGGTTCTTCGGGACCACGGAGCTCATGCACCCCAATGCGCGGGCGAGCTGGCTCACGGCGGAGCTGGTGCTCGAGGAGCTGCAGCGCCTCGGAATCGTTCCGTCGGAGGAGCCGCCGCGAGTTGCGCGGTGATCCGCAACCTCGCCCTCGCCTGCGCGAGCCTCGTGATCTTCCTGCTGGGCATGGAGGCGTTCTGCCGGGTCGTCAAGCCCGACGAGCGCTGGTTCCGCGATCCCTACGCGACCGAGAACCCCCTCTTCCGCCTCCTGCGCTACGACCCCCTTCTCGGCTGGACCCAGCGCCCGGGCGCGAAGGTTCTCTTCCTCGACGAGCGTCTGAACGCGCGCGGCCTCCGCGGGCCGGACTTCCCGGACGAGAAGACGCCGGGCACGGTGCGCATCGTCGCGCTGGGCGACTCCTGCACCTTCAACGTCCAGTTCAGCGACGTGACGTGCAAGCCCATTCCCCTCATCGAGCTCAGGGATCCCTTCCCCTCGATTCTCGAAGGGATGCTCGCTCCCGTGGCGACCCCCGGCCGTCGCTACGAGGTGGTGAACGGCGGCGTGCTCGGCTACTCGACGCTCCAGGGGCTTCGCTTCCTGCGGCGCGATGTCCTCGGATGGCGCCCCGACGTGATTCTCGCGCGCTACGTCTGGAACGATCACTGGGCCGCCGATCCGGCCTACCGGATCCGCTCCGAGCCGCGCTCCGCGGCGCTGAGATGGATTCGCTGGCAGATGCTGCGCAGCCGCTTCTACGCGTTCATGGTGCGGCTCATCACCACGGCGATGGGGCACACGCTCTCCGCGCATCCCGCGGACAAGCCGTCCCCTTCCGGCGGCGCGCCCCCCGCGAAGGCGCTCCGGGTCCCGCCGGCGGAGTTCGAGTTCGGGCTCCGGCTCCTCGTGCGGGAGGCGCGCGCCGGGGGGGCGATTCCGATCCTCGCCACGGCGCCCCGGGGCGTCGTGACGGAGAAGTTCCGCCACAGCGACGCCTACGCACCGATGATGCGATCGCTTGGATACGCGAGGGCCGAGGAGGTCTTCCGCGTCCACGATCGCTACAACGCGATCCTGCGGCGAGTGGCCAGGGAGGAGCACGCTCCCCTGGTCGATCTCGACGCGGCCTTCGCCGCCCGGGGCCGGGGGCAGTTCTTCGGACCCACCGAGATCATCCATCCAAACCGGCGGGGCAATGCGCTCATCGCCGAGCTGATGCTCGAGGAGCTCGAGCGGCTGGGGATCGTGCCGGCGACGCGGCACGCGATGCCTGCGGAACCCCGCCGGCAGGGGGGTGCGTCCGGGTAGAGCCGCCCCCGGAAGGTGGGACAAGGAGGTCGGCCACATCGCGCGCGATCTCGCGGTACATCGGGGCGGACGGGTGGAGCGCCCAGATGTACACGCGATCCCGCTGGGGCACGCGCGCGACCGCGGGGCCCGTCTCGATCACACCGATCCCCGAACGCAGGGCCGCGGCGCGGGCGGCGGCATTGGCGGTGTGAAAGGCGCCGCTGTCGATCGGATAGGTGAGGAACAAGATTCGAATCCCGGCGGAGCGCGCGAATTCGGCCATCGCCTCGAAGTCCCGGCGGGCTGCCTCTCGAC
>JBGPLH010000347.1:0-3271 GCA_041486365.1 Thermodesulfobacteriota bacterium
ATCTTGTACTCGGATACGAGGTTCCAGAGCGTGTCGCCGACGAAGGCGTGGTAGGGGAAGCGCTTCGCCATGGCCGGATCGATCCACTTCATGGCGTAGGACTCGGGCGGCGAATAGGGGAAGTGCGGATCGTAGTAGTGCACGTAGAGGAAGAAGCGGCGGCGATGGTTGAGACGCAGCCAGGAGATCGCCGCGTCGGTGATCTCGTCGGCCGTCGCGAAGTCGTAGTGCGCCGCGATGCGCGCCTGGGCGAGGAGCTTCTCGAAGAACAGGAGCCTGGCGAGGTTCATCACGACGTGCCCGTCGTCGAACCCCTGCAGGTACCCGTGGCGCTCGTCGATGAGGATGTTCGAGATCCGCGCGCCCGTCCGGTAGCCCCCCGCCTGGAAGGCCTCGGCCATGGTCAGCAGCTCGGAGGGGAGCACCGACTCGTAATTGGTCGTCCGGTGGACGGCCGGGTAGACCCCCGTGAAGATCGACGCCACGGTCGGGATCGTCCACGAGGACTCCGCAATGGCGTTCTCGAAGCGCACGCCCTGCGCGGCGAACCGATCGATCCGCGGGGTCGTGGGACGCCCGTTGCCGTAACAGGAGAGCGCGTCGGCGCGCAGCGTATCGACGAGGACCACGAGCACGTTCCGGCCGGGGAGCGCGTTGGCGGGCGCGACGCGATTGGACGCCGCGTAGGTGCCCCCCACCGCGAGGCAAGCGGCCGCGGCCACCGCGATCCCCGCGCGACCTGCCAGGCCGCGCCACACCGCGCCGGCCAGGCGCCCCGCGATCCCCGAGAGCAGCAGGGCCGCGCCCAGGCCCGCCGCGGCGAAGGCGATCTTCAGGAGGATTCGCCGGAGCGTGAGCTCCTGTTCGAGACTCTGGTAGTCCTGCCAGAGAAGTACGAGGAAGACGTGGAAGAAGATCCAGGCGCCCGCCGCGAGCCGCCTCGCCCGATCGACCGTGTCCTCGCCGCGGACGAGGAACGAGAGGATCCACGTCGAAGGGAAGACGAGGGCGAAGCCGACCGCGACGGCGAGGCCCATGCTCTTCACGGTCCAGATCGCCACGGCGAGCGGGTCCCAGGCGTAGGAAACATCCCGGACGATCACGCGCGCGAGGTCGACTGAGCCGAAGATCGCGCCCAGCACGGCGCAGACCTGGAAAGCACCGGCGATCGAGGACCGGATTCTCACGGGGAAACCTTTCCCGCCGGCGCCTCGGAGTCTCGGGGCAACGGGCGCAAAACGCGGCGGACCGGGCGCGGCGGAGGGATCATCGGTGCCATCCCGCGGGGATCCGGAAAAGAGGAAAGCGAGCGTCGGGGGGACGGATCAGAGGAGCGACTCGCGCATGAAGCGCCAGCCCTTCGGTATCAGGGCGGCCAGCCCGCGCAGGCCGCGTCCGGCGAGGACGTTCCTCAGGTCGCGGGGATTGAGCAGGAGATGCCGGACGAAGTAGTGGCGGTTGATAGCCTTGCGCACGTGGTTCCATCCCGCGTGCAGCTCCTCCGCGGTCATCGCGCGGGAGCGCACGATCGGCAGGATGTCCACCCGCACGCGCGTGTCGAGCATGAGTTCGTACAGGTCGTCCACGCGCAGCAGGTTCTCGGCGGTCGCAATGTCGTGGAATCGGGTGCCCGGATAGGGGAACGCGCTGGTCAGGTGGATGTTGTCCGCGTCCAGACGCTTGGCGAGCCCGATGGTCTCCTCCAGGCTCTCCCTGGTCTCCCAGGGCATCCCCACGATGAGATCGCAGTTCACCCGGATCCCGGCCTTTCGCACGAGGCCCACGATCCGGATCGCCTCCTCGTCGGAGAACTTCTTGTTCATCTCGGCGCGGGCCTCGCGGTTGCCCGACTCGATCCCGAACTCGATGAACCGGCACCCCGCCGCGGCCATCTTCCCGATCAGCTCCTCGTTGAGGAGATCGATCCGCGTGAGGCAGCGCCACTCGATGCCGAGATCGCGCTTCACGATCTCGTCGCAGAGTTTCGCGGCGCGGCGGCGATCCATCGTGAAGACCTCGTCCCAGAAGAAGAACCGGCGGATCCCGTAGGTCTTCACCACGTGCGTGAGCTCGGCGAGCGTGCGCTCCACGCTCATGTAGCGCCACTTGCGGTCGTAGCCGCGGTAGGGGCTCGACCCGATGATGCAGAAGGCGCACCCGAAGGGGCAGTCCCGCGTCGTGCGGATGCAGATCCCGGGCGCCTGGCGCTCGTGCATCAGCGCGTCCATGAGCCCGACCGTGTACTTCTCCATGGGGAACAGGTCGTAGGCCATGAAGGGCAGGCCGTCGAGATCCTCGGAGGGACGCGGCTCGGCGGTCTTCACGCACTTGCCATACTCATCGCGATAGGCGAGCCCGCGCACGTCCGAGAGACCGGGCGAGTCCTGCGAGAGCGCGGACACGAGCGGCGGGATCACGGCCTCGAGCTGGCCGCGTACGAGGAAGTCGATGACCGGGAAGTCGCCCAGGATGCGGTCGGGGTACAGCGGCGAGACGACGCTCTCGATGAGGATCGTGTGGGTGCCCGGGCCGAGCTTCTTCTTGGCCATCTCGGCCACGCGCATGTCGTGGCGAACGAGGCCCGCGGCGGACTGGAAGACGACGGCGTCGGCGGGCGGGAGGGCGTCCTCGAGCTGCTCCCAGGTCATGCCGAGCGCGTTGGCGTCGATGACGGCCGCCTCGACGCCCGGGAGCTCCCGCACCTGACCCGCCGCCACGGCGAGCCTGAGCGGGAAGGGGACGTAGGTCACGTCCTGGAAGCAGATCTCGTCACGAAGCGTGTGGAGGCTCTCGTGGACCCGGGGAGGGTTCACGAAGAGGACCCTGAATCGCTTCTCCATCCCGTCCCCCTGACGCCCGGAATCGGCGAAAGACCGAGCCAAAGGCTCGGGAACCTTAACAACCTCGCCGCGTTGTGTCAACCGCGGCCACGCCGCGGGCGCACTCCGGACGGGACTCTCCCGGCTCGCGCGCTCGCGTCGATCCTCTAGGACCGCCTGCGCAGATCCAGATGCCGCCGCACGTACCAGACCGCGCCGGCGACGAGCGCCACGCCGATCACGGCGTCGAACCGGTGGAACCAGGGACCCAGTGTTTTCCAGCTCTCACCGAGCTTGAGCCCGATCCACGCGAGCGCCCAGCACCAGATCAGCGAGCCGACGAAGGTATAGGCGATGAAGCGGCCCATGTGCATGCGCGCCACGCCGGCCGGAAAGGCGATGAAGGTGCGCACCACCGGCAACAGCCGGCCGATGAAGATGATGATCTCGCC
>JBGPLH010000348.1:0-3258 GCA_041486365.1 Thermodesulfobacteriota bacterium
CAGGTGGCCGAGATGGTGATCGAGAAGGCCAAGCGCCTGGTGGAGCACAGGCGCGATGTGGTGATCCTCCTCGACTCGATCACGCGGCTGGCGCGTGCATACAACACCGTCGTCCCCCACTCCGGGAAGATCCTCTCCGGCGGCGTCGACTCGAACGCGCTCCACAAGCCCAAGCGCTTCTTCGGTGCGGCGCGGAACATCGAGGACGGTGGAAGCCTCACGATCATCGCGACGGCGCTCGTGGATACGGGCAGCCGGATGGACGAGGTGATCTTTGAGGAGTTCAAGGGGACGGGCAACATGGAGGCCCACCTCGACCGCAAGCTCATCGACAAGCGGGTGTTCCCGGCGATCGACATCGCGAAGTCGGGTACGCGCAAGGAGGAGCTGCTCCTGGACGAGAAGGACCTCAACCGGATCTGGCTCCTCCGGAAGGTGCTCCAGCCGCTCAGCCCCGTGGACGCCATGGAGTTCCTGCTCGACAAGATGAAGGGCACGAAGACGAACAAGGATTTCCTGGACAGCATGAACCAGTAGCCGGGCCACGGCTCTCCTCGGGCGCCCTCCGGATCGGGCCCGAGGGCGCGGTCCGGAATTTGCGGGGGCGTCCCGGATCGACTAGGATGTGCGGGCCTTTGGGGCCCCTCCCGGGGTCGCTCCCACGAGGCGCGGGCAGAGGAAATCGAAGGTCACAGGTCGAGGAAGGCGGAGATGAAGGAGAAGATTCACCCCAAGTACGTGGAGACGCAGATCCGCTGCGCCTGCGGGGCCGAGTACCCGACCCGCAGCACGAAGCCCGATCTGCACATCGAGATCTGCTCCAACTGCCATCCGTTCTTCACCGGCAAGCAGAAGCTCATGGATACCGCCGGCCGCGTCGAGCGGTTCAACAAGAAATACGGCCGTGCCCCCGCGGCGAAGTGACGGCCCCGGCCCCCGCATTCCGAGAAACGACATGCATCTTCCCCTTCCCCTGACCATCCCGAACGCCCCCCGAGGCCATCACCGCCATCCGGGCGCCTTCCACTAGCGGCATCCGGTCCTGGCTTCACCACGCATTCACCGGCATCGGAAACACGCTTCGGGCCGCCCAAGGAGTGCGCGGGCGGTGCGGCGCTTCGCCCGGGGCGAGGCGCGATCGGGCGCGGCGTAGTAGAAAAAATGGCCAGGGAAATCCATGGACAACGCCTTCGAAAAGATGGAAGCGGTCGAAGCGCGGTACGACGATCTCAACCGTCGCATGGCGTCGCCGGAATCCGCCTCGAATCCGTCCATCTACCAGCCCCTGGCCAAGGAGCTGGCCTCCATCGCGAAGCCCGTCGAGGTCTACCGCGAGTACAAGCGCGTGCTGGGGGAGATCGCCGCGTCCAGGAACCTGCTCGCCGACGCTGATCCCGCGATCCGCGAGATGGCCCGGGAGGACGCCACGCGGCTTGACGCGCGCCGGACGGAGCTCGAGAGCAACCTCCGGATCCTCCTCATCCCCAGGGACCCCAACGACGAGAAGAACATCCTCCTCGAGATCCGCGGCGGCGCCGGCGGCGACGAAGCGGCGCTGTTCGCCGTCGAGCTCTTGCGCATGTACCTCCGCTACGCGGAGTCCAGGCGCTGGAAGACCGAGATCCTGAGCCGCAGCGAGACGGGCACGGGCGGGATCCGCGATGCCGTGGTGCTGATCGCCGGGGACGGGGTCTACAGCCGCCTCAAGTACGAGAGCGGCGTGCACCGCGTCCAGCGCGTGCCCGTGACCGAGTCGGCCGGGCGCATCCACACGTCCACTGTCACCGTCGCGGTGCTCCCGGAAGCGGAGGAGGTCGATGTCGCCGTGAACGAGGGCGACCTCCAGATCGACGTGTACCGCTCGGGGGGCCCCGGCGGCCAGAGCGTGAACACGACCGACTCCGCCGTGCGGATCACCCACAGGCCCACCGGCCTCGTGGTGACCTGCCAGGACGAGAAGAGCCAGCACAAGAACAAGGCGAAGGCCATGAAGATCCTCCGCGCGCGGCTGCTCGAGCTGGAGCGGCAGAAGCAGCACGATGCCATCTCCGCCTCCCGGCGAAGCCAGGTGGGGACCGGGGACCGGAGCGAGCGGATCCGCACCTACAACTTCCCGCAGGGAAGGGTGACGGATCACCGGATCGGGATCACGCTCCACAAGATCGACCGGATTTTAGAAGGGGAGCTCGACGACCTGATCGATCCCCTCGCCGCGCACTTCCAGGCGGAGGCCTTGAAGGAAGCGTCTTGACCCCGGAGGTCCCGCGCTCGAAGGTTTCTCGGAGAGCGCGGGCCGACAAAAGTCTATTTGTGGCCCTACAAGACGCCGTGGCCAAACTGAAACGAGCGGGCTGCCCCGAGCCGCGGGCGGACGCCGAAGTTCTCCTCGCCCACCTGCTCGGCGAGGAGCGGGCGAGGCTGTTCCTGCGCCGCGACGAGCCGCTGTCGCCCCGGGTGGCGGCCGCATTCGCGCGGCGGGTCGCGCGGCGGGCGCGCCGGGAGCCGGTGGCGACCATCGCGGGGGAACGCGAGTTCTGGTCGCTCGCCTTCCGCGTCACCCGCGCGGTGCTCATCCCGCGCCCCGACACGGAGACGCTCGTCGAGGAAGCGCTCGATCGGCTCGCGCGCATCGGGAAGGGCCGGGCCCGGGTGATCGACGTCGGAACCGGCTCCGGCTGCGTCGCCGTGGCGCTGGCCCACGAGCGGCCGGACATACGCGTTCTAGCCATCGATCGCTCCGCGCGTGCGCTGCAGGTCGCGGCGGCGAACGTGGCGCGCCACGGCCTCTCGCGCCGGGTGCGGCTCGTGCGGGGCGATCTGCTGACCGCGGTCGGAGACGGCGGGCGGGCGCGAATCCCGCGGGCGGACCTGATCGTCTCGAACCCGCCCTACGTGACCGCGGCGGAGTGGAAGCGGCTTCCGCCCGAAATTCGCGATTTCGAGCCGCGGGGCGCGCTCGTCGGGGGGAAGGACGGGCTCGCGTTCTATCGCCGGCTCGCGCGCCAGGCGCCGGAGCGCCTCGCGGCGGGCGGATGGATTGCCGTGGAGGTCGGCGCCGGACAGGCGCAGGGGGTGGCCGATCTGTTCCGGTCCACCGGCCGCTTCGGCGAGATACGTGTTCGGAGGGATCTCGCGGGCATCCCGCGGGTCGTCTCGGCTGAAAGGCTGAGCGACGGCAAGGAGGATCGCAGAGGGCCGCCGGCCCGGCACGCCGGCGGGAGCTGACGAACGGGGGGGGGAGCATGGACAGGATCCTGA
>JBGPLH010000349.1:0-3234 GCA_041486365.1 Thermodesulfobacteriota bacterium
CAACTGCGTGAACGAGTGGACCGGCGACGCCATGCTCGACCCCTCGCGCCTTCCGGAGCGCGTGGCCGCGGAGGAAGTCGCGCTCATGGGGCTCTACGGGATCCGGATCCGCTGGAGCGATGGCCACGACACGGGGATCTATACGTTCGACAGGCTTCGGGCGCTGTGCCCCTGTGAAGCCTGCGCGGGCTGACCGAGATTCCCCTCCCGGAGGTCCCGAGTACAGCGAGGGCCGACTCTGAGAGGGAGAGGACCGAGAAGATCCATAAAGACCGTGGTGTCAGCCCATGATGGCGCCGCCGCAGCTCGATCCTGCCCCGGCCGTGCAGCCGTAGCAGTGATCGGCCACGCGGATCGCGCGGCCCTCGAGATCGGCGGGTTTGGCGGATTGAATCACGAGGGGCTCTCCCGAGGGGCCGGTGATGGGCATCCCGAGCATCTGGTTGAAGTCGCAGTCGTAGAGCAGCCCGTCCCAGCCCACCGAGAGCGTCGACCGGCACATGAGCCCATCGAGCGTCGCCGCGTTGAAATTGTCGGAGAGCATCTGAAGGTATTCCTCGTACTTCCCGGTCCGCCGCAGGCTCCGGGCAAAGCGGGCGATGGGCATGTTGGTCAGCGTGAGCAGGCGGTTGAAGACGATCCCGAAGTCGTTCCGAAGCCGCTCGCGGTAGTCGGCTTCGAGCGCCGCCTGGGGCGGCGGCAGGGTCGGGCCGATGGGGTTGTAGATGATGTCGAGGCGGAGGCCCGTCTCCGGGTACCCATAACCGGCCTCGTTCAGGATCCGCAGGGCCCGGATGCTCATGTCGAAGACACCGCGCCCCCGCTGCTCGTCCACGTTCTCGCGCGTGTAGCAGGGGAGCGAGCAGACCAGCTCCACGGCGTTCTCGCGGAAGAAGCCGGGCAGGTGGGCCCGGCCCGGCTCGAAGATCACCGTCAGGTTGCAGCGGTCCATCACGCGGCGCCCGAGCGCGCGAGCGCCCCGGACGAGCCGTTCAAATTCAGGACACAACTCGGGTGCGCCCCCCGTGAGATCGATCACGGGGATCGCGGAGTCAGAGAAGAAGCGGAGGCAGGCCTCGGCCGTCTCCCGGGACATCTGCTCGGTTCGTGTGGGACCGGCGTCGACGTGGCAGTGGGTGCAGACCTGGTTGCAGAGCTTGCCGACGTTGACCTGGAAGACCTCGATGGGACCCCGGCGAAGGGGTGACCCGGCGGCGAGGGCGGCCGCCACCCGCGACGGGAAGGGGACGAGAGGGAGGGGGACCTGCGGCTCCATGCGATCTCCGTGAGGGGTGCCCTGCGGATCCTTAGCCGATGTCCCCTTCGATGTCGAGGTAGGGCCGGGGGCGACGACGCGGTCATTCGGCTGAGGCCCGTTTCCAGTGGGAGGATTGTGTGAAAGGGAAGCGCAAGTTGCTGCTCTTCGATGTGGACGGCACGCTGATCCTCTCGGGGGGCGCGGGGGTCCGGAGCGTGGACCGGGCGTTCCTCTCCCTGTTCGGCGTGGCCGGCGCGATGGCCCGTTGCCGCCCGGACGGCAAGACCGATCCCGCGATCTTCCGCGAGGTGGCCCGGGCCACGATGGCGCGGGACCTTTCCGGCGCCGAGATGGAGGCGGTAAAGGAAGCGTACATCGAGGCGCTGAAGTCGGAGATCCGCGACTCCCCCGGGTATCGAATCATGCCGGGGGTTCCCGATCTGCTGGCGCTGCTCGCGCGGGAGGAGCGATTCCTGCTCGCGCTCGCCACGGGAAATCTCGAAGCCGGCGCTCGCCTGAAGCTCGAGCCGGCGGACCTGAACCGCTACTTCGCCACCGGCGGCTTCGGCTCCGACGACGAGGATCGCCCGCGGCTCGTGCGCACCGCGGTTCGTCGCGCCGCGTCCCCCGAGAGCTTCCCCGATGAGAACGTCTACGTGATCGGTGACACCCCGCACGACATCACCGCCGCGCGCAAGGCGGGCGTTCGGTGCATCGCCGTCGCCACGGGGTCGAACGGTCAGGCCGATCTTGCCCGCCAGGAGCCCGACGCCCTGCTGGAGGATCTCTCCGACGCGGAGGCGTTCCTCGCGGCCCTGGGCGAGGGCTGATCCCTCATCCCGGAACTGTGTAGCCGTTTACCCGAAAAGGGAAAACTTTTTCCAGGGAGGGACCCTGCCTACCGGGGATTTTCCCCGACAGGTCAGGGAGATACCCAGCCATTGCGGCCATGGTTCGACCCCCTGGTCAACAGTCGGGCTCAGCACGGAACTTGCAGGACGGATCTATGCGCAAGAACGTCGCCGGATGAATCGGGCACGCGGATCGACCGTGAGGGAGCTGGTCGGGGACACCTTGAGAGAGGCCATGAAACGCTTCACGTGGTTCGCCCTGGCGGTGTCCCTTCTTCTCGGGCACGGCGTCGCGCTTGCCCAGTACACGAACTTCGAGAGCCATCAGCTCCATCCCCTGGACATCACGCCCGACGGATCAACGCTGCTCGCGGTGAACACCCCCGACGCGCGGCTCTCGATCTTCTCGATAGGCGTGGCCGGGGACCTGACGCTCATCCGGGAGGTGCCGGTGGGGGTCGAGCCGGTGAGCGTGCGGGCGCGAACGAACACCGAGGCCTGGGTGGTGAACCACGTCTCCGACTCGATCAGCATCGTGAATCTCACGCCGGGGCAGGAGCGGGTGAAGCAGACGTTGAGCGTGAGGAACGGGCCGGCGGCCTCGTCCTGCACGGCGGTGGGGACGCCGTTTGACTGCTGCACGGGGTCGGGCGCGGCGAAGAACTGCGCGGGGGACGAGCCGACGGACGTCGTCTTCGCGGGGGGCGGGGGCGATCCCCGGGCCTTCGTGTGCCTCTCGGAGCGCAACCGGGTGGACGTGTACGGCGCGGCGAGCCCCTCGACGCCGCTTTTCTTCTTGCAAATTGACGGGGAGGACCCGCGGGCGCTGGCGCGCAACAACGCGGGGACGGAGGTGTACGCGGCGGTCTTTCATTCGGGCAACCAGACGACGATCGTCTCGGGGGAGGGGACCGCCTCCCGGGTCTCCGATCCGGCAAGCCCCTACGGCGGCGCGATCGTGCCGCCGCCGCCGGGCTACAACGCGACCAGCTCGCCCTTCAACGATCGCCCGCGGACGTCGATCATCGTGAAGTGGCGCAACTGCGTGGGGGGCGGCGGGAGCGAGTGGTGCGACGACAACAACAACTCCTGGGACAACCTGCTGGACAGCGTGGCCGGCGGCGC
>JBGPLH010000350.1:0-3220 GCA_041486365.1 Thermodesulfobacteriota bacterium
CAGGAAGCGGTACGCAGCCCGGATCAGCCCGTCCAGGGGCCGTTCCTCACCCGGCCCAGGACTTTCCCGGCGCCAGGGACCTACCACGGCGATGAGGCCGAACTGCTCCCGCCGGAAGGGAAAGTCCTGCACTCCGCGGCCGCAGACAATGGCCGCCACGTTGGAGAGACCTTCCTGCGCGGCGCGGAGAGCCAGTATCCGCGCCGCCGACCCGTCCTGCACGAACACCACTACCTGCCGCATGAAGCGCGACGCGGTCGCCATGTGCGCTCCCCAGGAATCGCCGAGGATCAGCGCCGCACCTTCGGGGTCGGGCTCGACGAGGAACTGCCAGTCGCCCAGGCGCTCCGTGCGAATTCCGTTGAGCCGCGTCATGAGGGCCCGTGGCCCGAGCCCGCGCGCCTTGAGGGCCTCCTCCGCGGCGGCGAGCCACCCGGCCTCGGCGGCGCGCGCGGCGATGGCGGAGGGCGGGGGCGGCGGGCCGGGGGCGCTCCAGATCACGCCTCCCTCGATCGGCATCCGGTGCTCGCAGGCGGGGCAGTCCCAGGAGATCCTCCTGAGCAGCGCGGCCGCGGTCTCGCAGCGGTTGCAGTGGATCGCGAAGATCACCGGAGGCCCTCCACGATCGCGCGGATCCGCTCCGCGCGCCGGTCCCAGGCGCAGGCTTCCACATCCCTGCGCGCCTGCCGCGCGATCGACCCCGCGAGCGCCGGATCGCCGAGCACACGCCCGAGCCCCGAGGCCAGCGCCGCGGGATCGTCCGGCGGGACGAGGATGCCGTTCTCCCCGTCGCGGATCACCTCGCGGATCGCGGGGAGATCGGATGCGACCACCGGGATCCCCGCCGCCATCGCCTCGAAGATTTTCAGCGGCGACGTGAAGACGCGACTGTAGAGGTTGTCCGGCAGCGGCACCGCCGCCACGGCCGCGCGCTCGAGCCGCTGCGCCAGCTCTCCCGGCGGCACGAAGGGGTGAAAGCGCACGCGCGAGGAGACACCGATCGATCCCGCCAGCGCCTCGAGCCGCGCCGCGTCGGGCTCGAAGGGGAGTCCGCCGACGATGTCCAGCGTCGCCTCCGGCAGCATCGCCATGGCGCGCACCAGCGTGTCGACGCCCTTCCAGGGGTAGAGCTGGCCCACGTAGGAGATGGCGCCCTTCTCCGGGTGTCTTTCCGGAGGCCGGGCGGAAAGCGTCACCCCGTTGCGCACCACGTGGACCTGCGCTCGCCGTCCGAAGGTCTCCGCGAGGAGATCCGCGAGCGCCTGCGTCACGCAGACGATGGCATCGGCACGCTCGACCAGGTGCCGATCGATCCGAGCCTGCCGGGCGATGGCGGGCCCGGACGCGGGCGGCGAGTCGGGGTACATCTCGTGGCGCATCTTCAGGAACAGGTGCGAGAGGTGGTGCATCTCGTAGATCACCGGCACGCGCAGGAGGCTTCGCGCCGCGATCAGCATGCGCGCGACCCCGTCGTCGCGGACGTAGAACGCGTCGGCGCGGCCCCGCGCCGCGCGGGCGGCGCAGTCGGCACCGAGGGCGAGCAGGAAGAGCCGGTTGCGGAGCCGAGCGGGCGCGGAGGGAGGCAGGACGGGGAGGCGGCGGATCCGGAGATTCCGGTGGGGCGCGAGCCCGTAGAACGCCAGGGAAGCCGCCTCGCTCGTCCGGTCCCGGCCCCCGCGCAGGAGGAGGCTCACGCCGGCCCCGCCTCGCGCGAGCGCATGGCAGGTCTGCACGATCTGGATGGAGTTGGCGCGCTCCATGGGGAAACGGAGGTTGACCGGGTAGACGATCTCCGTCATGGCACTTCCAGGAAGCGCGAGGGAATCACTCCTCGGAGCTCGCGGGCGGATCGGGCGTCATCCGCAGCTCGCGAACCAGCTCACGCACGTGCGTCTCGATCTCGTCGCGCACGCGGCGGAAGACCTCCATCGCATCCTCGCCGGTCACCACCGCAGGGTCGTCCAGCGCCCAGTGGAGGCGCTTCACGCGTCCCGGCAGCATGGGACATCGCTGGTCGGCGTTGCCGCAGAGCGTGATCACGAGGTCCGCGCCCGCGGCGTCGGCGATGTGGAACCCCTTGGAGGTGTGCATCGTGAGATCGACGCCCTTCTCGGCCATGACCTTGGGCGTGAGCGGGTGGATTTCCTTCGGCTCGAGCCCCGCGCTGGTCGCCTCGATGGCGTCGGCGCCCAGCGCGCGCGCGAAACCCTCCGCCATCTGGCTCCTTGCCGAATTCCCCGTACACAGGAAAAGGATCCGCTTCCTGCGCATCGTGTCTCCCCTCCGGGCTGCGCGCCCATGAGATCGGGATCTCGCCCGATCACGGCCTGGGTGATTCCGTGGCCTTCGATGACTCGCGTCGATACTAGCACCCGCGAATCGCCCTTTCCACCGGCGCGCGCAGATCGCGCGCGCGCGTGCGCGCCTTGACGCTCCCCGGGACCGGTGTTAGGGTCCGCGCGGGAAACGCGGCGCGTCATGTTCGGCGACGGCGGTTGGCGACGGCGGCGCTGGACGGCGCCCGCGCACGGGCGGACGACGATGCGGATCGCGTTCCTGGAGACGACCCTCGAGGAGGGGAAGGGGATCCCGAATCGCGCGGTCGCCCTCGCGTCGGGCTTGGCCGCGCTCGGCCACGATGTCACGCTGCTCGCCTTCCGCACGGACCGCGAGGGCCTTCCCCCGGGCCCGCGCGTCCTTCCCTTCCGCTCGATCGGGAAGCTCCGCCTCCCCTTCCGCGCCGCCGATTCCTCCAACCCCCTGCTCTGGCGCACGGCCAACCATCTCATCCAGAACACGATCGACCGGGTGAACCCGGAGATCGTCTGCGTCGACTACCCGCCGCTGGACGCCTTCGCCCTCCACGGCCGCGGCCGGCGGCGATACAAGGTCGTCTACACCTACCACGGCGTGGCGAACCCGGAGCACTACGAGGGGGCCGCGCGGGAGGCCCGGATCCGCAACCGCGCCACGATTCACCGCCACGTGCGGGATGCGGATCTCGTCCTCTCGGTGAGCGCGTACTGCGCCGGGGAGCTTTCGGCCGTGGGGGTTCGCTCGGAGGTCCTCCCCAACGGCGTTGATACGGAGCTCTTCCACCCGTCGCGCCGCATCGCCGCGCTCCGCGGGAAAGCGCCGCTGCTCCTGCACATCGGCCGTTACACGGAGCACAAGGGGGCTCTGGATCTCCTGCGGGCCTTCCGGATCATCCGGAGCGAGA
>JBGPLH010000351.1:0-3203 GCA_041486365.1 Thermodesulfobacteriota bacterium
CAGGAGGATCGCGGCGACGATCACCGACACCGCCTGCAGGATCATCCAGACGGAGAGCGCCCGATGGCCCAGCGTGAACATCGGCGCCACCGCCAGGCGCACGATCGGTCCGTCGGCGGCGAAGAGCCGCACCCAGGTCACGGCGAGAAAGATCACCTCGGCGAGCCGGAGGACGCCGAGGAGCGCCCCCTCCAGCTCCCGCGCCGGCGTCCGCCCCGCGGGAAAGGGCCCCTCCTCCTCGCGAAGGGCGGCGCGGATGCCGCCCCCGACCACTTGGTCGAAGGCGATCGCGGCCAGGAACACGCCGGCGGCGATCCAGGTCCGCCGCCACACAAAGGCGCCCAGCACGCGCCAGCCCGCCAGTTGCAGGACCGCGACGCCAAGAGTGAAGAGGAGCACTGGGTAATAGGACGCTGAGAAGATCCGGAGGAACCGCTGGTACGCGGGACGGGGCAGATCCGGAAAGACCGCCATCACGGCCGACTTGCGCAGGAGAACCGCCGCGGCCAGCAGGAAGAGAACCACGCGGTAGAGGAACCAGAGGAAGCGCACCTGGTCGGAGGGCGCGCCGAGCCGCTCGACGAGATAGAGCGGGACGATGGCCACGATCGAGAAGACCGCGAGCCAGCGCAGGCTGGACACAAGGTAGCGGGCCGGCCCCTGCGGGCAGCCGAGCACCCGCCTTCCCAGCGCCTCCTGCGCGCCCGAGACGAGGAGTGTCACCAGGACCCACAGCCAGAGAAGCTCGGACGTGAGATCTAGGAGCGCCGCCTCGCGGGGCCACGCGCCGTGGACGAGGGCCAGGGCAAGCAGGAAGGCGAAGGGGATCAGCGCCGGGGCGACCGTCCCGGCGACGGCGGCGAGGAGCGACGCGAGAGGACCGGGAAGCCGCCGCGCGAGACCCCGCTCGAGCCCATCGACGACGCGCTGGCGATGGCGGCGGACGATGAAGGCCTGGATGAACCCGATGCCTCCCATGATCAGGATCAGCGTGACCCCGATGCGCAGTGGCGAGCGACCACCGAAGGCGCCCGTCATGCCGCGTCCCATGGCGGCCATGCCGAGCGATTCCCCTTCGGACCCCCCGAACAGGCGCCGGATCGTCTCCCGGTCCCATCCCGGATCCTCGCGATCGAGGAGATGGCGGACCCCCGAGAAGACCTTTCGCGCCGCGGCTGAGTCGACCATGGCTCGCGCGGGGTCCGCGCGCTGCGCCCGGTCGCCGCCCGAATCGCCGCGCGCGGACAGGGGAGCGCCAAGGATCGCAATCAACGCCAGCAGGAGCGGAAGGATCGACGAGCGCCGCATGGCCTCTCTCCCTCGTAGGATGCCGCCTCTCGCGGCGCTGTTACCGCTTCTTCGGCTCCTCCCCGTAGTCCGCGAAGGGAGCGTCCCGGCGCCGGACCGCCTCCCGGAAGCCGATCTCCAGGGCCATCTTCTGCCAGGCGATCCCCTCCGGCGTGTGCCGGGCGGCGCCGTCGAAGAGGGTGCCCGCGAGCTGGGTGGAACGAAGCCCCATGTTCTCGAAGGTCTGGTTCACGAGGAGCTTGAGCATCACGAGCTGGTTCACGGGGATGTTCGCCATGCGGCGCGCCAGCGCGTCGGTCTCCTCGTCGACCCGGTCCGCGGGCACGGCCTTGCCCACGAGCCCGATGGCCGCCGCGCTCTTCCCGTCGATGGCGTCGCCCGTGAGCAGGAGGCGCTTGGCCCGCTCGATTCCGACCCGATATACCCACATCGCCGTCGTCGGGGTCCCCCAGACGCGCGAGGGCGGGTAGCCCAGCCGGGTGTCCTCCGCCGCGACGATCTGATCCGCGCAGAGCACGAGGTCGGTCCCGCCGCCCACGCAGTAGCCGTGGATCCCCGCGACGACCGGCTTGGGGCTCTCCCAGAGCGCCATGTAGCAGCGCACGTTCTCGCCCATCATCCGGTAGTCCTCCACCGGGTCCCAGGCGCCACCGGCTCCCTCCCAGGCTTCCTCGGAGACCCGCGTTCCCCAGTCCAGGTCGTAGCCCGCGCAGAAGGACCGCCCCGCGCCGCGCAGCACGATCACGTGCACCTTCGGATCGGCGTTCGCCTCCGCGATCGCCGCGCGGATCTCCCCCGGCATCGCGCGATTGATGGCGTTCATGCGGTCGGGGCGATTGAGCGTGATCCGCGCGAGCCGTCCGTCGGTCCGGCAGACGAGGGTCTCGTAGGGCATCGGCCTTCCTCCGAAGAGATGGGGCGGGGGCCGCCCGGAGCATGGGGGGGACGGGACGCGAGGCGCAGGACGTCAGGCCGGTTCGGCGGCTTCGCCGTCCTCGAGCAGCCTCTTCTTCTTCAGGACGCGCGCGGTCACGTAGAGGGCCAATACGGGGAGCCAGAGGAGGAGCGCATTCCGCAGGTCTCCCGCCTCGGCCTTGAAGCCATAGCGACGGATGTCCTCCCACTCGAGGAGGCCCACGACGCCCGTGAAGGCCCCGAAGAGCGTCCCGTACTCCTTCCGGACCACCCGTTTCCAGTCGAAGCGCATGCCCCGCACGGTGCCGGTGAGCCCTTCGGTGGAAGGGAAGAAGCGGTTCGTGCGACGCCGGTACTCGTCGTAGGTCTCCCCGAACCTCCGCGAGAGGAACTGTTCCTCGGCCACGACGATGCACAGGTACGCAAAGACGAGGAACGGGAGTCCGAAGACGTAGAACCAGACCGAACTGTGGATCAGCGCCAGGCCGCAGAGGATCAGGATGTTTCCGAGGTAGAGCGGATTGCGCGAGTGGGAGAAGATCCCGTCCGTGACGAGCGCGTCGGCGTACACCTTCTTGTCCTTGCCGCCGCGCTTGATGTAGGCGAGGCCCACGACGAGCGATCGGAGCGCAAGCCCGGCCGCCAGCACGATCACCCCGAGCGCGTCCAGGCCGTCATCGACCCAGTTGTCGCCCTCCATGAAGGCGGGCTCCAGGATCGCGGCGAGCGGCAGGAAGACCAGGGGGAAGAGGAGATTGCGGAACCGGAAGAAGAAGTGTCCGATCGGGAGCATGAACGTCCGGATCGGAGAGGCGGGCGTGTCAGCCATCGAGGTCGGCCCGGGATGGCCGGCTTGGGCCGGCGGAAGGCTCACTTCAGCGCGACGAGGCCGCAGAAGTTGTACCATTTGAAGAAGACGTCGACCTGGCGGAACCCCTCCTTGCGGAGCAGCTCGCGGTTCTCCTCGAGGCGGTAGGGGA
>JBGPLH010000352.1:0-3202 GCA_041486365.1 Thermodesulfobacteriota bacterium
ACCCGCACGGCCGGGTTGCGCGCCTTCAACTTCGGGATCCACTCGCAGATCCCGTCGAGATCGAGCTTCTTGTCGACGGGTTTGTGCATCGCGAGGAAGAGCTCGTTGGATCCCGCGTCCAGCGAGAGCCGGATCCAGTCCCCTTCGTTCATGCTCGCAATCGCATCGAGCAGCCGCGCGCCGCGGCCGCCGTTGGAGACAACCGCCACCTGGAGCCCGAGCGTCTTCAGGAACTTCACGAAATCCGCGAAGCCGGGATAGAGCGTCGGCTCGCCGCCGCCGATCAGGATCACCGAGCGCAGACCCCGCCCGGCCATGAGGCGGACCGACGAGCGGAGCTCCTCCTCGACGTACTTGTGGCGGGTGTTCAGGATGTCCCAGTCGATGCAGTGATCGCAGCGGTAGTTGCAGGCCGTCGTGAGATCGAGGTTGATGGAGATCGGCGCGATCTCGGGCGCGGGGGGATCGGGGAGCCCCTGGGCGCGGGCGTGGTCGAGCCTGCGGCGCCAGTGCACGTAGGCGTTCACGGTGTCGATGACCGCCGGCTGGCGGAGCTTGGCCGTGAAGTCGTGGATCGCGTGGCTCAACGGCGTCCCCCTTCGAATGCGTTGGCGATCTCGTCCAGCAGCCGCGCCCGCTCGGCGATCTCGCGGGCCGCGGAAGCCTCCCGCGGCGCCGCCTCGAGCGCGCGCACGAAACTCCCGACGAGCAGCGCGAGCGGATCGGGCACGTCGACCACCCGGGCGCCGGAGGCGAAGAACATCGCGTAGTCCTCCACCCGGATCATGCGGCGCGCCCAGTGGCCGTTCACCGCGTAGCCCGCCTCGCGGGGCTGGGCCTTCTCCTGCACCAGCTCGATCGACGCGTCCACCGATCGATCCCCGGCGACGTACCTGAAGCCAATGGTAATCCCGGGCGCGTCGAGCCGGTCCGTCGAGAAACGCAGCCCCTCGATCCGCGGCTCCGGCCCGTCCGCCAGCGCCTGGAGGAGACTCAGCACGTGCGGCATGGCGTCCGGGATCATCGCTTTCCCTGCCGCCGTCGGCGAAAGCCGCATCTCGAAGCGCTGAGCCGGCGCGTCCAGCACGCCCGGGTGAAGCTCGGCGTAGGCCCCGAGCGTGTAGGGCCACTGGCAGTTCTCGCGCAGCAGCAGGCCCCGCGACCGGAAGCCCTCGGCGATTCGCAGCGCCTCGGCGGCGTTGCCCTCGCCGCCCCAGACGAGCGGCTTCTCGCACAGCGCGTGCAGGCCGCTCGACAGCGCGAGATCGAGACAGGTCGCGTGCGTCTCCGGGGGCGAGAGGATCGCGATGGCGTCGAGGCGCTCCCGCGCGATCATCTCTCCCGCGTCGAGGTAACCGCGCGCCTCGATCCCGGTCCGCGCCAGCTCCTCCCGCGCCAGATCGATCGTGCGCGCGCTCGTCCCGACGAAGCAGGGGACTTCCGCCCCCCAGGTGCGAAGATACCGGGCGACGTGAGGGCCGAGTCCCTGACGATGGCGCCGGGCGCCGATGATCCCGACGCGGGGCGCGCTCACCGCGCCTCCCGGGATTCGGATCTCGGTTCGATCCCCCGGCGGCGGTAACGCCTCCGGAGCTCCTCGGGGAGATCGCTCGCGAAGCAGCCGAAGTGGGGCAGATAGTCGAGATGCTCCGCGAGGCGCAGGAGGCCGATCTCCGTCTTCATGTCGGGGATGATCCCCTGCCGGCACAATGCGATCGCCTCGCCGAGCTCCATCGGCACGAGCCGCGCCTTCTGCTCCATCACCGAGCCGTCCCCCGGCGCGTCACCCGCGTCGTCCAGGCGCACGGCCGCGGCGGCGTAGAAGAGCTTCTCGTCGCTCGTTCCCGGGCTCGCGAAGGTCTCGCCGCCGAGGATCGTGAACTGCCCGGGCGGCACCTGGAGCCCCGCTTCCTCCGCCGACTCGGCGGCGGCCCGATGGCGAAGGGCCGGCTCGCCCTCTCCGTCGCGATCCTCGAGAAGCCCCGCCACCAGCTCGTGGATCGCGGTGTAGGTGCGGGCGTCGGGATGGACGAATTTCCGGAGACGCCGGAGGTAGATGGGCGCCCGCAGTCCCTCCCGCAGGAGGACGCGCACCTTTCTGTCCGGTCCGATCTCGTACAGGACCGCCACCACGGCGTCGCTGCCGGGACGGGAGACGACGTCGCAGGGATAGGTCTCGGAGAGCGAGCCGTCTTCGTAGCGGTTGCGCAGAACAAGCCGGGAAACCTTGAGAAAGCCCTCGTCACAGCGGCTTTTTTCCGTTCGGTCCTCGACGATCTCGACGGAGGCGACCCTCATTGGGGCCGAAGCGTAGGCCAGGCGAAGGGGGATCGCAACCCGAAACTGGAACCGGCCTTCCTACCTGCCTCACCGCAAGGTCCGGTCAAGCCTTGCCTTTTCGCGGCCGATGGAGACCTGGGGAAGGGATCCCCTCATTGCGCGCGCCGCCGGTTTCGGGTAAGGGAGCGCTCCGGCCTCTCATTAATAGAGGAGCCCGGCGCGCGCTCCCATGGGAACGCTCCGGAGACGATATGACTCGCTTTCTGCGAGCGACAATCCTCTGCCTGGCCCTGGCCGCGCTTGCCGCGCTGTCGACGGCAGTCGCCTGCCAGCGCCCAGGCCCCGGGATGTCGCCCGAGGAAGAAGGCGCCGCGCTTCACCCGCCGAAGAAACCCTTCGAGGCCTACCTCGATTCCCTTCCGGCGTCGGCCCATCCGCATCGCGATGCCGGCCGCTGGCGGACACTTCGCCGCTTCTACGAGAAGCGCGACTTCGCGCTCGCGTGGGTCGGCCCCGGCGAGTCCGCGGCCCGGGCGAACTCGCTTCTCCTCGCACTCGAGCAGGCCGACCGCGAGGGGCTCGAGCCGTCCGATTACCCGACGCGCGACTTCGCATCGCGACTGGACCGGATCGGCGGGAAGGGCCGGGCATCCGACGCCGACCGGTTCTCGCTCGATCTCGACCTCACGCTGGCTTTCCTCGGCTATGCGTCCGACGTCTCGGTAGGCCGGCTGTCGCCGGGCCAAATGGAACCGGGCTGGAACATCCCCCCGCACGCGATCGACCTCGGGCCCCCGCTCGAGCGCGCGACCACGGGCGAGGATCCGCGGGCGGTGCTGGAGGGGCTCGCCCCGAAGCACCTCGCCTACGTCCGCCTGCGCGAGGCGCTCCCCCGCTATCGCGAGATCGCGAAGTCGGGCGG
>JBGPLH010000353.1:0-3193 GCA_041486365.1 Thermodesulfobacteriota bacterium
CTGCGACGTGATGGCGTAGGGCCGATGGAAGAGCGCGCGGAGGCCGTCGTGCCCGGCCGGGTAGGCGCCCGTGTCCATCCGGTACTTCTCGATGGCCATCTGGATGGCGCCCAACTCGCGCATGGCGCGGAGCGAGGGATCGGTCCCCTCCCTGGAAACCTCGCGGCGGGCGAACCAGAGAGCGGCCGCGCCGCCGAGGAAGAACACAAGGGCCAGGACGGCCTTGGATCGGGACATGACCCTTCAGGGGGCCGGCGCCGCGGCCCGGGAGGGGCGCGGGGCGCGCCGGACGCGCTCCGGCCCTTATACACCCGCTCCTCCGGCCCGCTCAAGCGGGGGCCCCCGGTGGCCGGGGAGTTTCGCCACGAACCCCGGTTGCGGGCGCTTCGCGGGCCCCTCAAGTCGGCGCCCCAATGGCCGATAAATGGAAAGCCGGACGCCGGCCCCGGACGTTCCCTCAGGGGCGCGCGGCATGCGAGGGCCAGGATGGACCATCCGAAGGGCGCGGAGCGACGGAAGTACCCGCGCATCCGATCGACCGACGTCGTCTCGTTCATGAGGGTGGATCAGCCGGACCGGCTCGGTGTGGGCAAGGACCTGAGCCCCGGCGGGATCCGCTTCGAGGCCATGGGCTGCGAGATCGACGTGGGGTCTGTGCTTCGCGTGAACTTCTACGTCGGCTCGACCTTCGTATCCGCCGTCGGCCGCGTGATCCACGCCACCGACATAGATTCGCTGACGCAGGACGTGGGCCTGGAGTTCGTGGACATCGATCCCACCTCGGCCGCGATCCTGAAGGAGTTCTACAAGGAGGAGTTCCCGCGCGTGCGAACGGGCTCCTAGACGTTTCCCGGATGTGTTCCGCGTAGTCGCCGTTCGTCGGAGCGCCCGCCTGAAAAGGCGGGCGTTTCGATTCCCCGGCGCGCGGGCGCGGCCGAACCCGGGGGCGCATTGACGCGGGCCCGGGACGCCGATACCCTCCGCGGGCAAGCCGTCGGGGGGCGCGTCCGTGATCGATCGCCGTGAATTCCTGAAGTCGCTCGCCGCGGGCGCCGTTGCCGCGTCGGCGCTCCGCTGCGGCGGCGGCGCCGGGGCCGCGGGCGTCTTCCGGATGAACCTCGCAGCCGAGCCGCCCACGCTCGACCCCACGCTCTGCACCGACAACGTCTCGCTGCGCGCCCTCACGAACCTCATGGAAGGGCTCACGGCCTACGACGCCGATCTCCGCACGATCCCCGCGGCGGCGGCGCGGTGGGAGAGGCTCGATGGCGGCCGCCGCGTGCGTTTCCATCTTCGCCCCGACGGCCGCTGGAGCGACGGCCGCCCCGTCACGGCCCGCGATTTCGAGTATTCCTGGAAGCGCCTGCTCGATCCCGCGACCGCCGCCGAGTACGCCTACTTCCTCTTCGACGTGGAAGGCGCCCAGGAGTACAACGCGCGGAAGACGACCGACCCCTCCACGGTGGGCGTCACGGCGATCGACGAGCGCACGCTCGAGGTGAGGCTCCGCCGCCCGGTGGTGTTCTTTCCGACCATCACGACCTTCGCCGTGCTGTTCCCGGTGCGCGCCGACGTGATCGCGCGGCACGGCGACGGCTGGACGGAGCCGGGGCGATTCGTCGGCAACGGCCCCTACACGCTCACGGGATGGCGGCACGAATACAAGGTCACGCTCGCGCCGAACCCGCGCTTCCGCCGCCCGCCGCGAAGCGACGGCGTGTCGTTTTTCATGGTGAACGAGCGCACCGTGGAGCTCGCTCTCTACGAGCGGGGCGATCTGGACTTCGCGTTCCTCGCGCCGCTCGACATCCCCCGCTTCGAGCGTCACCCCGATTTCCGCCGCAAGCCGATGCTCCGCGCCGATTACTACGGCTTCAACTGCCGCAGGCCGCCCTTCGGCGATCCGCGCGTACGGTGCGCGTTCTCCCGCGCGATCGATCGATCGGTCTTCCCCCGCGTGCTCCACGGCGGGGAGATCCCGATGACCTCCTGGATACCGCCCGGCATGCTCGCGCACGAACGGTCGATCGGCCTGGCCTTCGACCCCGGGCGGGCGCGGAGGGATCTTGCGGATGCCGGCTTCCCCGGCGGGCGCGGGTTCCCGGAGGTGGAGGTCGCCTATAACGCGGCGGAGGAGACGAAGCTCGTGGCCGAGAGCCTGCAGTCCCAGTGGCGCGAGGCGCTCGGCGTGCGCGTGCGGCTCCGGCAGGTGGAGTGGAAGGCGTACCTGAAGGAGATCTCGACGGACCCGCCCGGGATCTGGCGCCTCGGGTGGGGCGCCGACTACCCCGATCCCGACAACTTCATGAACCTCTTCACGGCGTCCAGCGGCCAGAACCACACGGGCTGGTCCTCGGCGCGGTTCGACGCCCTCGTCGCCGCGGCCGCCGTCGAAACCGGCCCCGAGAAGCGGAAGGCCCTTTACGACGACGCCCAGCGCATCCTCTGCGAGACGGACGCGCCGATCATGCCGCTCTATTGCCGCGCGCAGAACTTCCTCGTTTCGCCGCGCGTGCGGGGACTCGCTATCAACGCCATGGATTATCTGTACCTGGCCGATGTCCGGGTCGAACCATCGCCGGGGGAGGCTCGGCAGGAGCCTCGCCCTCCCAGGTGGAAGGGCGCTTCGCGCCGACACCATGGGAACGCCGCCCTTCGGGCGGCTCGGCAGGAGCCTCGCCCTCCCAGCACGCCGCGCCGGAGTGGCTCATGACCCGCACGGTGCTCGGCCGCCTCGCGCTAGGCGTGGTCACGCTCTGGGTGGTGATCACGCTCACGTTCCTATTTCTACGGGTCGTTCCCGGCGGCCCCTTCGATCGCGAGCGCAAGCCAGCCTCACCCGAAATCGAACGCCAGATCAAGGCCAAGTACCACCTCGATGAACCGCTCCTCAAGCAGTACATGCGCTACCTGAACGACCTGCTCCACGGCGATTTCGGCCCGTCCCTCAAGTATCGCAACCACTCGGTCAACGACATCATCAAGCAAGGGCTGCCGGTTTCGATGTCGCTGGGATTCCTGGCGTTCGGTTTTGCGCTCGGAGTGGGCATCCCGGCCGGCTACCTCACGGCGGTGCGCCGCGGGGAATGGGTGGATTACGCGGGCAGCTTGTTTGCGGTGCTCCTGATTAGCATCCCGGGCTTCGTGATGGCGCCCCTGCTGGCCATGGTTTTCGCGCTCAAGTGGCACTGGC
>JBGPLH010000354.1:0-3191 GCA_041486365.1 Thermodesulfobacteriota bacterium
CTACCCCGACGCGATCCTCGCGCAACTCCTGCCCGCTTCGACGGTGCCGCTGCAGATCGTCCAGGCCGCTCGTTTTGCCGCTCAGAACAAGGGGCTCTCGGGAGAGGCGCTCCAGAAGGCCGTCGACAAGCAGTCCTGGGACCCGAGCGTGAAGGCGCTGGCACCGTTCCCGACAATCCTGTCCATGATGAACGAGCAGCTCGACTGGACCCAGTCGCTGGGCGAGGCGTTCGTTCAGCAGCAGGCCGACGTGATGGATTCGATCCAGACCCTGCGCGCAAGGGCCGAGGCCGCCGGGAACCTCCAGTCCACGGAGCAACAGAAGGTGGTGAGCGAGGGTGACAACATCCTCATCCAGCCGGCCAATCCGCAGGTGATCTACGTCCCGCAGTACAACCCCCAGACGGTGTACGCCCAGACGACGTCGCCCGGATACAGCGGGGGGACCGTGGTGGCGGCCGGCCTGCTCTCGTTCGCGGCGGGCGTTGCCGTGGGACACTGGTGGGATCACAACGACGGCGGATGGGACTGGAACAACCACTACGTCTACACGTCCGGCTACCATGGGGGCGGCTACGGCTACCACGGCGGGAACTACAAGTCGAACAACCAGATCAACATCGACAACGTGAACATCAATCGCCCGCCGCCCTGGAAGCCCGGCTACAACACCCCCGGCGGCGGGTACAACAAACCCGGGAGCAAGCCCCCCTCTTGGAACAACAAGCCCCCCTCGTGGAGCGGCAACCGTCCGTCCACCCTGCCCGCCACCCGGCCGGAATACCGCGGCTACGGCCAGCAGCCCGCGAAGAGCTATGGCACGCCGTCGCAACTCCCGGCGAGGCAGGCGAGGAACGACTTCGGGGGCTTCGGCAACTACGAGCCCGGCAGGCAGGTGAGGCAGGACAGCATGCGCGGCTCGGAGAGCCGCAAGAGCCCGACCTACGCAAGATCCTTCCCTTCCGGCGGTGGCGGCGGAGGTCGAGGGGGCGGCTACAGTGGTGGCGGAGGCCGAGGCGGCGGAGGTCGAGGGGGCGGCACCAGTGGTGGGGGAAGCCGGGGTGGCGGCGGCCGAGGCGGTGGCGGTCGAGGACGTTAGGCCGCGCGAACCGGAGTTTCCGAGACATGATTCCGATGTGGGGGAGCACACGATGCACCGTCTGACTCTCAGGGCAACAGCGCGGTCCCTTCTTCGCCGCGGCGTTTTCGTGCTTGGGGCGATTGTCCTCGCGCTCACCGTTCCCGATCTCCGCGCCATCGCGCAGGAGGCGGCCCAGAAGTCCTTTCCGACACCCGAGGAGGGCGCGAAGGCCCTCCTCGCCGCGGTCAAGTCCGGCGACAACGCGCAGATGCTCGCCATCCTTGGCCCCGACGGGAAGGACCTGGTCTCCTCCGGTGACGCGGTCGCCGATCGCGCGGGACGGGACAACATCGCCCGGGCCGCCGGCGAGATGACCCGGCTGGTGAAGCAGGACGACTCGACCGAGATCCTGCACGTGGGCGACGAGGACTGGCCCATGCCCATCCCGCTCGTGAAGGACACGAAGGGCTGGCGGTTCGACACGGCGCAGGGGAAGGAAGAGATCCTCGACCGGCGGATCGGACGGAACGAGCTGACGGCGATCGGGGTGTGCCACGCGTATGCGACCGCCCAGGTCGAGTACGCGAGCGAGGATCTCGACGGGGACCAGGTGCTGGAGTTCGCGCAGAGCCTGGCGAGCGCGCCGGGCAAGCGCGATGGCCTGCACTGGAAGCCCGGCTCCGGGCAGGCGCCAAGCCCCCTGGGCCCGCTCGTCGCGGGCGCCGTCGCCGAAGGGTACGGCGCTGCCAGGCCCGCGAACGGTCCACGGCCTTATCATGGCTACCTCTTCCGGATCCTGAAGGCTCAAGGCAAGCACGCGCCCGGGGGCGCGTACAGCTACGTGATCAACGGGAACATGATCGGCGGGTTCGCACTGGTGGCCTATCCCGTGGGTTACGGGAACTCGGGGATCATGACGTTCCTCGTGAACCAGCAGGGGATCGTGTACCAGAAGGACCTGGGGGAGCAGACGAGCGAGATCGCGGGCGCGATGTCCCTCTACGATCCGGACACGACGTGGAAAAAGACGGAGTGATTCCGGGAGAAAAGGGAGATTCGCCTCGAGCGTGGACCCCCGAAGATGCGGGTTGACACCGCGCCACCGCGGCGTTAGGTTTCGCCCATCCCATAAGCGCACCCAACCGGGTGCGCTGGCGTACCGGAGACCAATTCAAGAGGGACCTGGCGCGTTACTCAGGTTCCTCTTTTCTCTTGGGGAAGGTTCGCCCGCACGGATGCGAAGGCCATGTGTGCCGGAGGCTCCGGGGGAGGCCTATCGCGGGGGCATGGTTCGCGAACACATCAGTAGTCGGGGGAAGCCTTCAAACGGACTCCCGCCGCTACGGAGGGAGTACCGAAATGCGCAAGACCGGGAAGGTCAAGTGGTTCAACGACAGCAAGGGCTTTGGCTTCATCACGCCGGAGGACGGGGGGAGCGATCTCTTCGTCCATCACACCGCCATCCGGGGTGAGGGCTTCAAGTCGCTGTCCGAGGGCGAGCGTGTGGAGTTCGACGTCGTGCAGGGCAAGAAGGGCCCGGCGGCCGACAACGTCACCAAGCTCGGCGCCTGAACCAGCGTTGACACGGGAGCGGGGCCATCCCCGGTTGCAAGGGGATGGCCCCCTTCTTTTTTGGAGTCTCCCTCGGACCTTCGGGGATCCGGCGCCGCCCGCCGGCGCCCCCGCCGGTGACGTGGGGGGGCATGACGAGGATCGCTCAGCCGATCCGCGCCACCACCTCGCGTCGCAGCAGCTTCCCGAGCGAGTTGCGGGGCAGGGTTTCTACGAGCGCGATCGCGCGGGGCACCTTGTAGCCGGCCAGATGCCGCCGGCAGTGCGCCGCGAGATCGCCGGTCGTGAGGCGCGCCCCGGCGCGCGGCACGACAGCCGCCACGACGCGCTCCCCCCACCGCGGATCGGGGCTTCCCGCCACGGCGGCATCCAGCACGTCCGGGTGCGAGAGCAGCACGCGCTCCACCTCCGCGGGGGAGACGTTCTCGCCTCCGGAAACGATCATCTCGCTCTTGCGCCCGACCACCTCGAGATATCCCCGCGCGTCCATGCGCCCCAGGTCGCCCGTGGCGAGCCGGTCTTCTCGTCGCGTGACCTC
>JBGPLH010000355.1:0-3183 GCA_041486365.1 Thermodesulfobacteriota bacterium
CGCCGCTTCAGAACCAGCGAGCCGAGGTAATCGGTCTCCGGCAGCAGGATGAAGAACTCGTCGTCGTGGTGGCGGCCGAGGACGTCGATCTCCCGGATCGCCCGCGCGATCCCGCCCACCAGATCCTCCACGCGGTTGCGCAGCAGGGCCGGATCATGGGTCTTGCGCAGATCGGCGATGTTCGTGATCCGGAGGGCGAGGAGCGAGAAGGTGCGGCGGAAGCGCGCCGACTTGTGAATCTCCGCCTGGAGGTAGTTCTTGAAGAACTCGATGTCGTAGGCCTGCGTGCGCGGATCACGGATCGATCGGCGCGCGAGCCGGCGATGCCTGCGCGCGTTGCGCACGGCGGTCACCGCCAGCGGGCCCAGGATGGTTGCCTTCCGGAGGTCCTCGGCGCCGAACTGGTTGCCCGCCACCTTATCGGAGATCTTGATCAGCATGCCGGGCGAGCGGCCTTCGAGAAAGGGGATGTAGAAGGCGTTGCCCTGCGCCAGATCTTCGCCCGCCTCGCCTCCCGGCGGTGGCTCGGGGACCGACTCTCCCCTCTCGAACCAGGGCGCGAGCGCGTGGGTGCTCCAGGAGATCTCCCGCGGCTCCCGTTCGGTGGACACCAGGCCGCGCACCGTGTGGAGAACGAGCCGGTCCGGGTTGTCCTCGGTAGGGAGCCAGAGGATCCCGCCCTGGGCAGAGGTCTCCGCGAGCACCCGCTCGAGGATCGCCTCCCCCACCTCGTCGAGATCGAGAGTCTCGAGGATGCAGAGGGCCCGGTGGACGACGCCGAGGCTCTCCAGGTAAAAGATGTTCTCGTCGAGGAGCCGGTGGTGCTCACGCGCCGCGGCGCTGCGCTCGAACAGGCGCGCCACCACGGCAAGAAGCTCGTCGGGGTTCAGCGGCTTGGTGAGGAAATCGGAGGCGCCCCGCTGCATCGCGCTCACCGCGACCTTCACGTCGCGAAGGCTCGTGACCAGCAGGATCTCGAGGTCCGGCCAGCGGTCCTTGATCCGCTCGGCCGTGCGGACGCCGTCCTCCCCCGGCATGATGACGTCCATGACGACGACGTCGAAGGGCTCGCGTTCGAGCAGCGCGAGGGCGGCCCGACCATCCTCGACGGCGCGCACGGTGTATCCCGCCTCGCCGAGAAGGTCCTCGTAGAGAACGCGGAAGAAATGCTCGTCGTCGACCGCTAGAATTCGCCCCTTGCTCATCGTGTCTCGTCCGCTCCTGTCGTCCCGCGCAGACGACGCGGGCGCCTTGCGGCGCCCCGCCCGGGAGCCGCCCGGCCCGTGCCGGCCGGCGCTCCCATCCGTGGGAAGCCCCCCTTGCTTATCGGACGATCACATCTTGTACTTTCCGAAATCCTCGGGGTCGAGGCTCTCGAGAAACTCGGCCCACTTGGCCTTGTCGAACTTGTCGGCGGGGTTCAGGTTGGAAATAAACACGGGGCCCGTCCGGGGCTGCTTCCCGGCCTTTGGGGCCTCCTCCTCTTCCTCCTTGCCGAGCTGGGCGATCACGCGCTCCTCGACGAATATGGGCGCCGCCACTCGCAGGGCCAGGGCGACGGCGTCGCTGGGGCGCGAATCGATCACGCGAGCCCCGCCCGCCGTCCGCAGATGGATCGCGGCGAAGAAGGTATTCTCGCGCAGATCGGTCACCTCGATCCGATCGATCGTGCCGCCCAGCTCGCGGATCACATTCCGGAGGAGGTCGTGCGTCATCGGCCTGGGCATCTCCGTCTTCTCCAGCTCCGTGGCGATGGCGCTTGCCTCCACGATGCCGATCCAGATCGGGACCGTGTAGCGGTCCTCGAGGTCCTTCAGGATCAGGACCGGCACGTTGTTCGAGGGATCGAGGATGATCCCGGCCACCTTCATTTCGATGAACATCACGCCTCCCCTGCGGCCTTTCAGACCTTCCCGTCCTGCGCGCCTTCTCTAGAGGTGGCATTCCCCGTACAGCGAATTGGGATGAGCCTCCAGGATCCGGACCGGCACGATCGCGCCCGCAAGAGGTCCGGCCGGGTCCCCCGAGCGGCCGCCGGATCGCACGGTGAAGTTCACGATCTTGTAGTGGCCCGTCCGGCCCTTGACGCGCGACGGATCGGTCTTGCTCCGGCCCTCCACCAGGACGTCCTCCACGCAGCCGACGTGCCCGGCGTTGCCGGCAAGGCCGATCTCCGCCTGGAAGGCGAGGAGCCGCGCGAGGCGATCCCTGCGCGCAGCCTCGGGAACGGGGTCCGGGAAGGCCGGCGCCTTCGTGTCGGGGCGCTCCGAGTAGGCGAAGGCGTACAGATCGGAGAATCGCGCCTCCGCCAGGAGCGAGAGCGTGGCCTCGAAGTCCTCCTCGGTCTCTCCGGGGAAGCCCGTGATGACGTCGGTCGTGAGCGCGAGGTCCGAGCGTGCCTCGCGCAGGCGCCCCACGACATCGAGGTACTCGGCGCGCGTGTAGCGCCGCCGCATGCGATCAAGCACGCGGTCCGATCCGGACTGCACCGGCAGGTGCAGGTGCGGGCAGAGGTGCTTCAGGCGGCCGTAGGCCTCCACGAGCCCCGGCGTCACGTAGATCGGGTGGCTCGAGATGAAGCGGATGCGCTCGATTCCCGGCACCTCGTCGATGGCGGCCAGCAGATCGTGGAACGGGACCTGCCCCTTCCGGCGGCCGTAGGCGTTCACCGTCTGCCCGAGGAGCGTGACCTCCTTCACGCCGCGGTCCGCGAGGCGGCGAATCTCCTCGAGGATCTCGCCGGCGGGTCGGGAGATCTCGCGGCCACGCGTGGCGGGGACGACACAGAAGGTGCAGAAGAGGTCGCACCCTTCCATCACCGTGACCCAGGCCTTCGCGGGCGCGGGAGAGATCGGGATCAGATCGGCGTCGAATCGCGCGCGGAGATCGGTGGTGAAATCGGTGTCGGCCACCCGGCGGCGCCGGGCCACGTCATCGAGCAGCCCCGGAAGCCGCAGGATGCCCTGGGTGCCGAACACCAGATCCACGTGCGGGACCTGCCGGAGAAGGGCTTCGCCCTGCTGCTGGGCGACGCATCCGCCGACGCCGATCACGAGGCCCGGATGGCGCTCCTTCAGGGCCCGGTAGCGCCCCAGGGAGGACCTGACCTTGTGCTCGGCCTTCTCGCGGATCGCGCAGGTGTTCACGACGATGAGATCGGCCTTCTCAGGATCATCGGTGAGA
>JBGPLH010000356.1:0-3146 GCA_041486365.1 Thermodesulfobacteriota bacterium
CCCACGGAGACCGACGCGCAGATGGCGCGCGTGGAGAAGCTCAAGCAGATGAGTCCGGCCCACGTGGCGCCGCTGGCGGTGTTCCTCGGGAGCGACGCGGCCGCGACGGTCACGGGCCAGTTCTTCGGCGTGCGCGCCAAGGAGATCATCCTCTTCTCGCTGCCGCGCCCGGTGCGCACCATCGCGCGGACGGAGGGTTGGACGCCGGAGGACTGCGCCGAGATTATCCCCGGCACCCTCGGGAACTCCTTCTTCGAGCTCAAGGTGAGCGCCCAGGAGTTCCCCTACGATCCGCTCGTGTGACCTGGGTGATGATTCCACAGGACCCGGCGAAGCCGGTCCTCTTCCGCACCACCCGCAACCTCTGGTGGCATCGCTACGGCTACCCCCTGACGGTACTGGCGATCGTGGCGGTCGTCGTGCTGCGGCTGCCGTCCGGGACGCTCGTGCGCTTCCTCGAGGTCAC
Source organism: Thermodesulfobacteriota bacterium (assembly GCA_041486365.1). Classification (GTDB taxonomy): domain Bacteria; phylum JAUYMQ01; class JAUYMQ01; order JAUYMQ01; family JAUYMQ01; genus JBGPLH01. The sequence goes on from JBGPLH010000356.1 coordinate 467, forward strand.
GGCGCTCCCCGCCGTGATCGCCATCGTGGTGCAGCTCCTGTACGCATTTCGGCTGAGGGAGGCGAGTGTCACGGAGGAGGGCCTCCAGCTCCGCGAGCGCGGCTCCGACGCCTTCGTGCGCTTCGCGGATCTCGACTGGGCCACGGAAATCGTGATGAAGCCGCCGACGCTCTTCGTCCGGACGAAGCGCGGCGTGCCCGGCGCGCCCGACTGGTTCCTTCTCGTCCCGCCGCGCGTGCGGGGTTTCGGCTTCAGGGTGCAGCCGATGTCGGAGTACGTGGCGCAGCGCATCCGCGCCGCCCGCGCCGCCCAGCCCGAGCGCGCGCTCGAATATTCGCCCTGGCCCTCCCGCCTCTCGCTCACGCTCAAGGTCCAGGGCGTCATCTTCGTCGCCGTGCTCGGCGCCCTCTTTCTCTCGCTCTGGTTCTCCGGACACCTTCCTTTGCACGGCCCCCAGGGACCGGGGGAGCCCATCGACGTGTGACGGGAGGGGGACCCGCGTTGACAGCCCGCGCGCGTCGCCCCTACAATCGCACGCTATCGCCTGTCCACCCCCCATCCCCGCAAGAGGTGCTCCATGTCCCGTCCCGTCCGCTTCATCGCGTCGTTTCACTCCGTTCCCACCTTCGATGAATGGAAGGTCATGGCGCTGGACGCGGAGCGGCTGGGCTTCTACGGGATCAACCGGGACGATCACTTCTGGGCGCCGGTCCTCGCGCAGCCGGATGAGGCCTGGCCCGAGTGCTTCACGCTGCTCTCCGCCCTCGCGGCCCTCACCTCGAAGGTGCGCATCACGCAGACGGTGGTCTGCAACGCCTACCGGAACCCCGGGCTCGTGGCGAAGATGATCGCGACGATGGACTGGATCTCGAAGGGCCGGATGGAGCTCGGGATCGGGGCGGGCTGGTTCAAGCCGGAGTTCGACGCCTACGGCTACGACTATCCGAAGCCGAGCGTTCGGATCGCGATGCTGCACGAGGCCGTGAAGGTGATCAAGAGCCTCTGGACCGAGCCGCAGACGACCTTCGAGGGGAAGTACTATCGCCTCAAGGACGCCTACTGTTATCCAAAGCCGGTCCAGCAGCCGCGACCACCGATCATCATCGGCGGCGGCGGCGAGAAGCTGCTGCGCGTGACCGCGGAGGAGGCCGACATCGCGAACATCAGCATGATCTTCAGCGCCGGTGTGATCACGCCGGGCGGGCTTCGGGAGCACACCGAGGAAGCCTTTCTGCGCAAGCGCGACACGCTGCGCCGCCATTGCGACGCGATCGGGCGAGACTGGAAGGGGATCAAGATCGCGAGCCAGCTCTTCACGCTCGTGTCGAAGGACGAGGGCTTCGTGCGGGCGATGGGCGAGATGTCGGCGGCGCAGGTGGGCGTCGACACCGAGACCGCGCGCACGTTCCCGAACGTGGCGGTCGGCACGCCGTCCGAGATGGTGGACCTCCTTGCCAAGCGAATCGAAAGGCTCGGAGTCGATGTCTACGTCTGCAGCTTCATGAACACCGACATGATGGAAACCTTCGCGACCGAGGTGATGCCGCACTTGAACCCCGTCAGCCCCTGACGGAGCGCGGGGTCCCGAGCGGCCGCCGCGCTGCCCTCCCGGTGGAATTCCTGTCCCATGCGTTTCTCCGCCCCTCTCGTCCGCGGCACGCTGATCCGGCGCTACCAGCGCTTCCTCGCGGACGTGCGCCTGGAAGACGGCACGACGATCACCGCCCTCTGTCCCAATACCGGCAGCATGAAGACCTGCGTCTTCCCGGGGCAGCCCGTCCTCCTCTCCGTGAGCGAATCCCCCACGCGCAAGTACCGTCACACCTGGGAGATGATCCGGATCGGGCGGTCCTGGGTCGGGATCAACACCGGCAACCCCAACGCCGTCGTGCACGAGGCGATCCTCGAGGGCCGGGTGCCGGAGCTCGCGGGCTACGAGGAGGCGCGGCGCGAGGTGTGCTTCGGCCGCGAGAACAGCCGGGTCGACATCCTGCTGCGCAAGGGCGACCGCCTCTGCTACGTGGAGGTGAAGAACGTGACGCTCCACGTGGGGGAACGTGTCGCGGCGTTTCCCGATTCGGTGAGCGAACGGGGAGCGAAGCATCTGCGCGAGCTGGCCGTGATGGCCAGGGCGGGGCACCGCGCCGTCATGTTCTACTTCCTCGGGCGCGCCGACTGCGACCGCGTGCGGCCCGCCGACGAGATCGATCCCGGCTACGGCGCGGAGCTGCGCCGCGCGGCGCGGGCGGGCGTGGAGATGCTGGCCTACCGGGCGAAGGTGCGGCCGCAGGGGATCACCCTCGAGCGCGCCGTCCCCTTCGAGATCCCCGAACGCCCCCGCGCGATCGCGGCGCGGCCGCGAGCACGCGCGCGATGAAAGGCGCGGTCATCCTGGGCTGCGGGTTCACGGGCAGGGTGCTGGCGCGCGTGCTCCGCGAGGCGGGCGTCGCCGTCCGCGGTACGACCCGGAGCGAGGAGGGTGCCGGGGCGCTCGCGCGGCTCGGCATCGAGCCGCGGGTGCTCGACACGCGCCGTCCGGAGACCCTCGCGGGGATCGCTGCGGGCATGGACGTGGTCTTCGACATGATCCCGCCGCTTCCGCTCCACGGGCCGGGGGAGCCGGAGCGGTTCGCCGACCCGACGGCCGATCTGATGCGTGCCTGCGAGGGGGAGGGGATCC
>JBGPLH010000357.1:0-3113 GCA_041486365.1 Thermodesulfobacteriota bacterium
GGCTGTACGGCCTGCAGGAGCGCGGCCCGCTCTTCATCGGCGCCGGCGTGCCGGTCTACGCGGGGCAGGTCGTCGGGATCCACACGAAGGGCAGCGACCTGAACGTCAATCCCACCCGCACGAAGAAGCTCACGAACATGCGCGCGAGCGGCTCGGACGAGGCCCTGCGCCTCACGCCGCCCCGCGAGATGACGCTGGAAAACGCCATCGAGTTCGTCGCCGAGGACGAGCTGGTCGAGGTCACCCCGAAGTCCGTCCGCCTGCGCAAGAAGGTCCTCACCGAGAGCGAGCGGAAGCGGGCGAGAGCCTGATCCACAGGGCGACGCCTCCCGCCACCCCGCACAGCACCGCCCCGATCCCCACGCCCCATCGAACGCCGATCACTTCCGAGAGCGCTCCGATCGCGAGCGTCCCGAGTGACCACAACCCGATGTCCATGAGGAAGATCCCCGTCACCTGGCCGCGCAGCGCGTCGGGCGTGCGGATCTGGATCAGCAGGTTGGCGATGTTGCGCAGGCCGAGCTGAAGCGCCCCGAAGAGGGCCAGGAGCAGGATTCCGGATTTCAGGCCCGGAGCCGCGGCGAAGGCCAGGAGCGTCACCGCGAGCGCGATGGTGCCTGCCGGGAGAAGGCGCGCGGCCGCCTCCGCGCGTCCCCATCGGGCCAGGGCGAGCGTGCTCGCGACGGCGCCCACGCCGGAGGCCCCGGCGAGGAGGCCATAGCCCATCGGCCCGCTATGGAACACGTCGCGCGCGAAGGCGGGCAGCAGGCGCGAGTAGGGGAGCGCGAAGAACGCGATGGCGTAAGTGAGCGCCATCGCGACCAGCACGCCGCGCTCCCGCCGGATGAACCGCAGGGCGTCCGCGAGCCGGGCGGTTTCCGGGTGCTCCGGCGCCGGGCGAGGCGGGATGTCCATCGCCTCGAGCGCCCAGAGCAATGGCACGAAGCTCGCGGCGTTGATCCAGAGACAGCCGGCCACGCCGAGCCAGCCGACCAGCGCGCCGCCCAGCGCGGGACCCATGGCCCGCGTCAGGTTGAACACGCTCGAATGGAGCGCGATGGCGTTGAGCAGGTTGTCCTTCGGAACGAGGCCCGGGATCAGGGACTGACGGGCCGTCTGGGCGATGGCGTTCAGCGATCCCCAGAGCAGCGCGAGCAGGAGGATCTGGCCGTAGGTGATCCTGTGTGTCGCGACCAGGATCGCGAAGATCACCGAGAGCGCCATCATGCTCGCCTGGGAGACGAGGAGCAGGCGCTTTCGGTCGAGGCGATCGGCCAGCATCCCGGAAAGGACGCCGAAGGCGAGGCGGGGCACGGCCTGGCAGAAGCCCACCACGCCCAGCGAGAGCGGGGAGCCCGTGAGCGTGAGCACGAGCCAGCCCTGCGCCATGATCTGGAGGAAGTCGCCGGTCTGGGAAAGGAGCGTGCCCGTGACGAGGAGGCGGAAGTTGGGATAACGCAGGGCGCGGAAGGTTTCGCGCCCGAGCCGCGAGGGAATGGGTGCGCCGCCGGTCTCGGTGTCTAGGGCAGGCGGGGCAGCGGGTTCGTCTTCGGGAAGCCCGGGCAAGTCGTGATCACTTCCGCTCGATCAGCTCGAGATTGTAGCCGTCGGGGTCCAGCACGAAGGCGATCCGCGAGCCGGTTCCGATCTTGCCGGGCGGCTTGCGGAAGTAGACGCCCTTCGCCGACCAGTCGCGGTGGACACGGTCGAGGTCGTCCACTTCGAGCGCCATGTGGGCGTAGCCGTTCCCGACGGTGTAGGAGAAGTTCCGCCCGTGGTTGTAGGTCAGCTCGATCTCATAGTCCTGCCCCGGCGGGGAGACGTAGGCGAGGGTGGCGTCCGCGCCGGGCAGCTCGAACTTCCGTTTCAGCTCGAAGCCCAGCTTGTTCACGTAGAACTCGAGCGACTTGTCGAGGTCGTAGACGCGCAGGCATGTATGAACCAGCTTCACGCGAACCCCGGCGGGCAGTCGATCCTGGGAGGGCGAGGCTCCTGCCGAGCCTGAGTCATCGCGCCCGATACTGCCCTTCCTCGAGGGCCTCGACGACGCCGAGGCGGAGGAGACGGTGCAGGTGGTTGCGCACCATCATCTCCTCCATGAAATCGAAGACGTCATCGGGCAGGTACTGTTTCCGGTACACGGGGTGCGTCCGCACGATGCCCGGGACCGTGAGCGGTTCGCGCAGCACCTCGAGGATGCGCACATCGCGCTCGCGCACCACGGCGGCGAAGGCTTCGAAGCGGCCCGCGATCTCCGACCTCGGGATCACGGGGCCGTGGGCGGGGATGTACCAGTCCACCCGAATGCGCCGCACGCGCTCGATCGAGTCGAGGAACTGGTCGATGTCGCTTGCCGCGTTGCCGTACCAGGGGCCGAACTTCGTGAGGTCGATGTCGCCGAGGTAGAGCGCCGATATCTCGCGGAAGAGCAGGCAGGAGTGGCCCGGCGTGTGCCCCGGCGCGTGGACGATCTCGACGGTCGTCTCGCCGAAGCGGTAGATCTCGCCGTCGCGGTAGGCCACGTCCACCGCGCGCGGCTTGTAGCCGCGCTCCTCCACCGCCATCCTCCGCCAGTGCTCCTCGTCCTCCCGACCCTTGCGGCCGATGTAGGCGGCCAGGTTGTCGAGCGAGTGGTACACGGGGGCATCCGCCTCCGGCACGTGGAGGGACGCATCGGCGAAGAGCCGGTTGTGCCGCGTGTGGTCGCCGTGATAGTGGGTGTTCAGGAGAACCTGGACCGGCCCCTGGCGGAGGATTTCCTCGAAGAATTCTTCGTTCGATCCCGGATCCACGACGACCCGGACCGGGCCTTCGAGGTAGAGCGAATTGACCAGGGGAAACCTGCCCCAGTTGTCCCCGTGCAGGACGGACAGATTGCCGATTTGCACGATCTGGCGGGGAAGGTCGCCGGATCGGGCCGGAGAGCTTTGCTGCGCGGCGGCGGTTCGAGGCATAGGGTGTCCGCTCCCTGCGAGTCGGGCCAGTTGAAAGTGGTGGAAACATAGGGTACGTGCCGCGGCGCGTCAACCCGGCCCGGCAGGGGGGCCGCACCCCCGACGAGGATGCTGTGGATTACAAGACGCTGATCCTGGAAGAGAAGGACACGATCGCGA
>JBGPLH010000358.1:0-3109 GCA_041486365.1 Thermodesulfobacteriota bacterium
AGACGCGCACGCGCTCCGAGCGCTTCCCGCCGAGGCTCGGCTCGTCGAATTCGTCGTGGCAGAAGCAGGTGGGGCAGACCATCGTGCAGTTGCCGCAGGACAGGCACCGCTTCGCCACCTCGTCCCATCGCGGGTGCTCTAGATTCGCGTAGAGCAGCGCCGGGAGATCGCTCGTGTCCAGCCGGCGGTGGATCGAGCGCGCGCACTCTTCTATGTCCCACCGCTCCAGCTCGCACAGCGCGTCGGCGGCCGGGGGAAGCGCGAGCGAGGCAAGGACCTCCTCTCCGGCGGGGCTTCCGGCCCGCGCGATGAACCCCTCGTTCAGCTCCGTGAGGGAGATATCGAATCCCGAGGTCGCTTCGGGCCCCGTGCCCATCGAGGTGCAGAAGCAGGTGGAGACCGCGCGCGTGCAGTTCACGGCGACGACGAAGAGGCCCCGGCGGCGGGCGGCGTAGTAGGGATCGGGATAGCGGTCTTCGAGGAAGATCCGGTCCTGCGCGAGCAGACCGGCGACGTCGCAGGAACGCGCGCCGAGCACGGCGACGCGGGGCGTGTCGGGCACGGTGGCCTTTGCGGTGAACGCGCCCTGCTCGTCCTCGATGGTGATCTGCAGCAGGGTCTCGCGCGGGGCGAAGACCTGGCGCTTGAGCGATCCCGGCCCGTTCACGATTCCGAACCAGCGGCCGTCCCGCGTCTCCTCGAGCCGATAGGCGCCCGGCGCCTGCACGTCGCGCCAGCCCGCCGGAAGCTCCTCGACGCGCCTCACCTCGTCGAAGACGACGCTCCCATCGCGCAGGACGGGCCCCAGCACCTTCATGTGGCGCTGCGCGAGCGCGTCAATGAGGCGCTGCAGCCCCTGACGCTCGAGCCAGAAAGCGTTTGCGGAGTCCCCCACGTGAATCCTCCGACGGAGCGGGATTCCAAATCGTGCCTAGCATACCACGGACGAAATCGCGGACGCGGAAGAGGAGACGCTAGGAGGTCGGCAGAATTTGCAGCGACGCGGTCGAGGGGACACGCTCGGGGCCCGACGAACCGACGGTGGACCGGCGTCGCTCCGGGCGCCGAGCCGCCGGGAACTTCGCGGATCGTGCCCTCAGTCGTGCGCCCGCAGCTCGAGCTTCGCGATCTGGTTGCGATGCACCTCGTCGGGACCATCGGCGAGGCGAAGCGTCCGGATGCCCGCCCAGGCGTAGGCCAGACCGAAGTCGTCGCACACGCCGGCGCCGCCGTGCGCCTGGATCGCCCAGTCGATCACGCGGAGCGCCATGGCGGGGGCCGCGACCTTGATCATCGCGATCTCCTTGCGCGCCTCCTTGTTGCCCACGGTATCCATCATGCCGGCGGCCTTGAGGACCAGCAGGCGCGCCTGGTCGATCGCTATTCGCGACTCGGCGATCCGCTCGAGCGTCACCGTCTGCTCGGCGATCGGCTTCCCGAAGGCCACGCGGCCCTTCACCCGACGACACATGGCCCCCAGGGAGCGCTCCGCGATGCCGATGGTCCGCATGCAGTGATGGATGCGGCCCGGGCCGAGACGGCCCTGCGCGATCTCGAAGCCACGGCCCTCGCCCAGGAGGATATTCGATGCGGGCACGCGGACTTTCTCGAACAGCACTTCCCCGTGCCCGTGGGGCGCGTCGTCGTAGCCGAACACGTTCAGGTGGCGCAGCACCTTCACGCCGGGCGTGTCCCGCGGGACAAGGATCTGAGACTGCTGCTCGTGGCGGGAGGCGTTCGGATCCGTCTTGCCCATGAGGATCATTATCTCGCATCGCGGGTGCAGGATGCCCGACGTCCACCACTTCCGGCCGTTGATCACGTAGGCGTCGCCGTCCCGCCGGACGCTGCATTGGATGTTCGTCGCATCGGAGGACGCCACCTCGGGCTCCGTCATGGCGAAGGCCGAGCGGATCTCGCCGGCGAGCAGTGGCTTGAGCCATCGCTCCTGCTGCGCGGCGTTCCCGTACTTGTCGAGCACCTCCATGTTCCCGGTGTCCGGCGCCGCGCAGTTGAAGACCTCTGGCGCGATGTGCGACCGGCCCATGATCTCGCACAGCGGCGCGTACTCGAGGTTCGTGAGCCCGGCGCCGTGCTTGCTCTCGGGCAGGAAGAGATTCCACAGGCCGTCGGCCCGGGCCATCTTTTTCAGCTCCTCCATGATCGGCGGCTGGGCCCAGCGATCCTTCGCCACCTGATCCGCGTAGACGGGCTCGCTCGGGTACACGTGCGCGTCCATGAAGTCCTGGAGCTTCGCCTGAAGCGTCTTCACCTTGGGGGTGTATTCGAAGTCCACGTCGGGGTTCCTCCTCTGGGTACGGCTTGCGGATCTCGGACCTACCATCGGGCGGCCGCGGCGTCAAACCCTCCGGGGTCGGATCGAGGCGGCGTCACGACGGGGATTCAGGCAGCTCCCAGGAACTCGAGCAGCCGGTCGCGGAACCATTCGGGCCGTTCGAGATCCGGGAAGTGGCCCGTGTCCTCGAGCTCGATCACGCGCGCACCCGGCAGCATCGCCAGCGGAGAGCGCTTGTCAGTGCGCCGATGGGTGCGATCCGCCATCCCCCAGAGAATGAGCGCGTCCTGGCGCAGCACGCCGAAGTCGGGCACGGGTTCGCGCCGGATCGCCTGGAAGGCCGACGCGAGACAGTACCCCGCGCCGTGATCGAAGCGTTCTTGCGCCACCGCGTCGAACCGCGCGGCCGTCTCGCGGTCCGGCGTCGCCGCCGCATACCAACCCTTCGCCACCTTCCGCTTCCCGAAGGCCATGAGGAGCTGTCCCAGGATCGGGCGACCGAGAAGGTTGCTCGAATCGACCCGCCGGGACCAGGCGATCTCCTCCGGCCAGGAGGGCGTCTGGATGAGGACGAGCTTCGAGACGAGATCGGGACGATCGCGGGCGAGCGCGAGCGAGATCAGGCCGGCGACGCAGGGAAGCGCGAGCACACAGGGCCCGGTGCGAAGGTGATCCAGCAGGCGCGCGACCGTCCCTACGCCCTCGGGAAAGGAGGGATCGAATCGCCCCTTCGGGAACGAGAGCCCGAACCCGGGCAACTCGAAGCAGACAATTCGCACGTGAGGGGCAAGACGAACGAAGAGGTGATCGTAG
>JBGPLH010000359.1:0-3101 GCA_041486365.1 Thermodesulfobacteriota bacterium
ATGAAGGTCAAGACGTCGGTCAAGCGCATCTGTGACAAGTGCCGGGTCATCCGGCGGCGTGGCGTGGTGCGCGTGATTTGCGACAACCCCAGGCACAAGCAGCGGCAGGGCTAGAGCCCAGCCCGGGGAAGGGGCAATCCCTTCCCGGACGCGGCGTGCGCCGTCGTCAAGGAGGCAGCCAGTGGCGCGTATTGCGGGGATCGACCTCCCCAAGGAAAAACGGATCGAGATCGCCCTCACCTATATCTTCGGGATCGGCCGAACCACCGCCCAGAAGATACTGGAGAAGGCGGAGGTGGACCCGAACACCCGGACCCACCAGCTCACCGAGAACGAGGTGGTGCGCATTCGCGAGACGATCGAGCGGGAGCACAAGGTCGAAGGCGACCTCCGCCGCGAGGTCTCGATGAACATCAAGCGCCTGATGGACCTCGGGACCTACCGGGGACTTCGTCACCGCAAGGGCCTTCCCACCCGGGGGCAGCGCACGCACACGAACGCCCGCACCCGTAAGGGTCCGCGCAAGACGGTGGCCGGGAAGAAGAAGACGACCGGAAAGACGTGATCCCGCGGCGGTGAAAGAGGTCCAGCCCGGCGGGGTCTCATTCGACGGACAAGAGAGGATCGATGGCCAAGGTCGGCGGCAAGAAGGTCATCCGCAAGAAGCGGGTGAAAAAGAACGTGGCGACGGGGGTCGCCCACATCCACTCCACGTTCAACAACACGATCATCACGATCACCGATCCGTCCGGAAACACGCTTGCGTGGTCGAGCGCCGGATCCATGGGCTTCAAGGGATCGCGCAAGAACACGCCCTTCGCCGCCCAGCTCGCGGCGGAGGACGCCGCCAAGAAGGCCATGGAGCACGGCGTGCGCACGATCGGCGTCTTCGTGAAGGGGCCCGGCGCGGGCCGTGAGGCGGCCCTCCGCTCGCTGCAGGCCTCGGGCTTCAAGATCACCCTGATCCGGGACGTGACCCCGATCCCGCACAACGGTTGCCGGCCGCCGAAGCGCCGGCGCGTCTGATAGGAATTCGCGGTACGCGAAGGAGGACATTTGGCTCGCAACACGGGACCCAGCTGCCGGCAGTGCCGGCGCGAGGGCATGAAGCTCTTCCTCAAGGCGGAGCGGTGCCACACGGACCGCTGCGCCATCGAGCGCCGGGCGTATCCGCCGGGACAGCACGGCCAGGGCCGCGCCAAGTTCTCCGAGTACGGCACGCAGCTCCGTGAGAAGCAGAAGGTGAAGCGGATCTACGGGCTGCTGGAGCGGCAGTTCGAGAATTACTTCGACTGGGCCGACCGGATGAAGGGGGTGACCGGCGAAAACCTCCTCGTCCTGATCGAGCGACGGCTGGACAACGCGGTGTACCGTGCCGGCTTCGCCGGCTCGCGGAGCCAGGCGCGCCAGTTCGTGCGTCATGGGCACGTCACCGTGAACGGTAGAAAGTGCAACATCCCCTCCCGGATTGTGAACGTGGGGGACGTCCTCGAGATCCGGGAGAAGAGCCGCAAGACTCCCCAGATCGCGGAGGCCCTCGAAGGGGTCGCCCGGCGCGGGGCTCCCTCGTGGATCGAGCTGGACGCGGAGCACTTCAAGGCGACGGTCAAGGCGCTCCCCAACCGCGAGGAGCTCACGCTTCCCATCCAGGAGCAACTGATCGTCGAGCTCTACTCCCGCTGATGGCGGGAGCGGCGCGGCCGTTCCCAGGCCCGTTTGCCGGCGCGCGGCGGGGGCGGGTTCCGGGAGCACCGGATTCCCTTCTGGCAGCAGGTAGAAGGAGACAGGAATGATCGAAAAGAATTGGCGGGATCTCATTCGCCCGAAGAAGCTCGCGATGGAACCGGAGACACTCAGCGACCGGTATGGGAAGTTCACCTGCGAGCCGCTGGAGCGGGGCTTCGGCCTCACGATGGGCAACTCCCTGCGGCGCGTCCTGCTCTCGTCGCTGCAGGGTGCGGCGATCACGTCGATGAAGATCAAGGGGGTGCTCCACGAGTTCTCCACCGTCCCCGGCGTGAAGGAGGAAGTCACCGATATCGTGCTCAACCTGAAGAGCACGCTCCTGAGAATGCACGCGGAGGGTCCGAAGACGGTGTGGATCCGCAAGAAGGGCCCCTGCGAGGTGAAGGCGGGGGACCTCGAGACCGACGGCACGGTGGAGATCCTCAACCCGGACCTTCACATCGCCACGCTCGGGGAGGACGCCGAGCTGGAGATGGAACTCACGGTGAAGACGGGCCGGGGCTACGTTGTGGCGGAGCGGAACAAGGAGGAGAACCACGCGATAGGCACCATCCCCATCGACGCGATCTTCACCCCGATCAAGAAGGTGAACTACACGGTCACCAACGCGCGCGTCGGTCAGCAGACCGACTACGACAAGCTCACGCTGGAGGTCTGGAGCAACGGGGGCGTGCGCCCCGAGGATGCGGTGGCCTTCGCGGCGAAGATCCTGAAGGATCAGCTCAACATCTTCATCAACTTCGAGGAGAAGGAAGAGGTCGAGGCGGTGCCCGTCATCCCCGAGGCCGAGAAGCTCAACGAGAACCTCTTCCGCTCCGTGGACGAGCTCGAGCTGTCCGTGCGCTCGGCCAACTGCCTGGCGAACGCCAACATCAAGTTCATCGGCGAGCTGGTGCAGAAGACCGAGCCCGAGATGCTCAAGACCAAGAACTTCGGCCGCAAGTCCCTCGCCGAGATCAAGGACATCCTGGCGGGGATGGGGCTTTCGCTCGGGATGAAGCTCGAGAACTTCCCCACGCGCAAGGACATCGAGAAGATGAAGGAAAAGGATCGCTGACATGCGGCACCTGAACGCGCACCGGCGGCTCCGCCGGGAGACGTCCCATCGGCTCGCGATGCTCCGCAACCTCGTGACCTCGCTCCTCGAGCACGAGCGGATCACGACCACCGACGCGAAGGCCAAGGAGATCCGGCCGCTCGCGGAACGGATCATCACCTACGGCAAGAAGGGCGGCCTTCATGCGCGCCGCATGGCGATGCGGACCGTGCGCTCGAAGACCGTCCTGAAGAAGGTCTTCGATTCCGTGGCCAGGCGCTTCGCCGACCGGCCCGGCGGCTATACGCGGATCATCAAG
>JBGPLH010000360.1:0-3085 GCA_041486365.1 Thermodesulfobacteriota bacterium
ATCGGGCCCGGGTTCACCTTGACCACGATCCCGTCCACCCCGAAGTCGCGGAGCTTCTTCTCGAGGATCTGGGAATTCGTGAGCAGCGTCTCCTTGTCGAGCGACGTACCCGTCCCGATGGGCGCGTTCAGAAACTCGAGCGAGGGAATCCGGTAGTTGCCGCTCGGCGTGGACGCCTCCCGCACGAACCCGAACTTCTCCTGCACGGGCTTCGGGGCAATGACGGGCGGGGCCTTCCTCCGCGGGGCGACTTCCACGGGCTCGGGCTTCTCCCGGCGGCTGGGGACGTGGGAGGGGATCTCGGGGGCCGCCTTCGCGGGTGCGCGCTCCGCCGCTCGCCGCTCGGCGATCACCGCCGCGCGCGCGCGCTCTCTCACCCAGAGCGCGCTACCGGCCGCCAGGATGCGCCGGCCCAGGGAGAGCACGCTCACGTCGAGCGCGAAGGCCAGCGATAGGGCGAATCCGGCGACCGTGAAAAGCCATGCGCCCAGGGAGCCGAGCTCCTCGCGGAAGAGCCTGTGCGCGATCCAGCCGCCGACGGCACCGCCGGAGCGGTACGCCTCGGTCCCGGGAAGGATGAGCGAGAGGAGGATGGCCGAGAACAGGAGGAGGGCCGCGCCGCCGCCCACCCGGGCCGGCTGCAGCCCGGGGGGCCGGTTGCGCACCATTCGCAGGCCCGCCAGGAGGGCGAAGCCGGGAATCAGGAATGCCGCCAGTCCCATCGACTGGCGCAGGAGGTTCGCGAGCAGCTCGCCGACGGGGCCACCGAGGTTCCGGGGAGCCCCCTCGTCGAAGGAAAAGGAGGCCAGGCTCAGCAGGAGATAGATGGAGCCCGAGAGCAGCGCGAGGCCGAACACCTCGTGCCGGATCCATTCCCGCGTTTCGGATCGCGCCATCGCATTCCCCCGGACGCGGCGCCCGCCCCGCCCGTTATGCGAAGAGCACCACCGCGATTCCGACCGCCCAGCAGTACACCGCGAACCAGACGAGGCGGCCGCGCTGCACGAACTCGACGACCATCTTGATCGCGGCCATTCCGACGAGGAAGGCCGTGAGCGTTCCGACGACGAACGGGATCGCGTCGGCCTGCGCCAGCCCTCCCAGGTGCGATCTACCCTCCAGCACGACGGCGCCCAGGATCGCCGGGATGGAGAGCAGGAACGAGAACCGGACAGCGGCCCGCGGATCCAGGCCCCGGTAGAGCGCTGCCGCGATGGTGGCCCCCGACCGGGAAATGCCCCCGAACGCCGCGCCGAGCCCCTGCGCCAGGCCCACGATCGCGGCGTCCGCCGGCCCGACGCGGGACCGTCCGGCGTGCCTGCGCGCAAGCCTTTCGGCCGTCACGAGGAGCAGACCCGTCACCACGAGCTCGAGTCCGACGATCCGGATCATCCTCGGATCCTTGAACTCGGACTCGGCGAAATCTCGGAGGGGGAAGGCGATCAGCGCGGTGGCGATCGTCGCCAGGACGATCATGAAAACGTACCGCCGATCGGGGGCGTCGGGGGCGGTCTGCGCTCGCCGCCCGGGAGCGAACATGCTGGCCGCCATGTCGAAAATCTCTCGCCGGTAGTAGACCAGCAGCGAGAGCAGCGTTCCGACATGGAGCGTGACGTCGAACAGGGGGGCTTTTGACGGATCGAAACCACGCAGGTAATGCTGAATGAAGATCAGATGGGCGGAGCTTGAGACGGGCAGGAACTCGGTCAGCCCCTGGACGGCGCCCAGGAGCACCGCTTCTGTGACCGTCAAGCACCCTCCCCCGCCCGCCGGAGCGCGAGGTTCTCTCCGCCAGACGCGCGGCCATCCTACCCTCCGCCGATCTCGTTGTCAAACCGCACGTGCCCCTCACTCTTCCTTGACTTGATGCCGCCGGGCGCATACGATGCCCTTACCTCGCGTCCGCGAGATTCTCCCTCGGCACGCATCCGCATCATCGCTCGACGCAGGCGCGTCCCGAAAAGGGTTCGAGACGATTGGCTCGACGCGCGTGCTCGCCCGGCGCGTCGCGCGACGCCCGGAAGGTCACACCCCGGTGCCAGGATGGGCCGGAGGCAAGGAGGAATCCATGGCGGGAGTCAACAAGGTGATCCTCGTGGGCAACGCGGGCCGGGATCCGGAGGTGCGCTACCTCCCCTCGGGCAACTCGGTTGCGAACTTCACGCTCGCCACGAGCGACAACCGGAGCAACAAGGACGGCCAGCGCGAGGAGCGCACCGAATGGCACCGGATCGTGGCCTTCGGCGAGCTCTCCGACCTGTGCGCGAAGAGTGTATCCAAGGGGAAGCCTGTCTATGTGGAAGGGCGGCTTCAGACGCGACAGTGGGATGACAAGGAGGGGAACAAGCGCACCACGACCGAGATCGTGGCCAGCCAGGTCCAGGTCCTCGGCGACGGGGGCGACGTGAACAAGGCGGTCCTGATAGGGCGCGTCGAGAAGGCCCCCGAGGTCCGGCAGCTCTCCTCCGGCCGCGACGTCGCCAACTTCAATCTGATCACGACCTCGTCGCGCCCCAACGGCGAAGGCGAGGAGCGGGCCGAGACGCACCGGCTCGTCGCATTCGGGAAGACGGCGGAGATCTGCGGCAAGTATCTCACGCCCGGAAAGCTGATCTACATCGAAGGGCGCATCCAGACGCGCGAATGGCAGGACCGCGAGGGGCAGTCCCGCCAGACGACGGAGTTCATCGTCAACAACATGCAGATGCTCGGTCCTCGCGGGGACGCGCCGCCGCGCGCCGCGGCGGTGGGAAGTGCCTCGGTGGAGACGGTCGCCGAGGGGCCCCCGGCGGACGACGACATTCCCTTCTGACGCGCGGTCGCGCAGCGCACACGAAGAAGGCCGTTCCCTCGGGAACGGCCTTCTTCGCTTCCTGCTTCCTCATCCGCCTCAGCGCGCCCGGAGGCTCCGGATGATCCGGTTGATTTGATCTTTCGTCTCGGGCGGCAGGGAGTCGAACTGCACGCCGATCCCGGGGGGCCCGTCCGCTCCCGGCGAAGAGTCGCGCACCCAGACGATCTTGCCCGCCACCCGCACCGGCTCGGACGACCCCGGCAAGGTGAATTCCATGCGCACGGGGGTGTC
>JBGPLH010000361.1:0-3072 GCA_041486365.1 Thermodesulfobacteriota bacterium
GATGGCGGAGGCGATCGGGAAGGCGGGGATCGCGCCGGCGGACCGAATGTTCGCGCTCGCGCGGGATCCCGCCTTCGTGAAATCGCTCGGCGTGCCGGGTGCGACCCTGGAGGGCTACTGCTTCCCGGACACCTACGCGTTTACGAAGGGGACGCGCCCCGAGGCGGTGTGGCGCGCCCTCGTGGAGCGGGCCCAGAGGGTGCTCGGGGAGGAGCAACGGAAGGCGCGGGCGGGGTCCGATCCGGGGCTCGAGGCGGATGAAATCGTGACGCTCGCCTCGATCGTGGAGAAGGAAACGGGCCGCGCCGAAGAGCGCCCGCTCATCGCGGCCGTGTTCCTGAATCGGCTGCGGCGCGGGATCCCGCTCGGGAGCGACCCGACGGTGATCTACGGGATCGAGGGATTCAACGGCAACCTGACGCGGGCGGACCTCGAGACACCAACTCCCTACAACACCTACCTCCGCCCCGGCCTGCCGCCGGGGCCCATCGCCAATCCCGGGCGCGACGCGCTGCGCGCCGTGCTCTCCGCGCCCGCCGTCGACTACCTCTACTTCGTGAGCCGCAACGACGGCTCTCACCAGTTCTCGCGCACGCTGGAGGAGCACAACCGCGCCGTGCGGGAGTTCCAGTTGAACGGCCGGCGTCCGCCCGGGACCGCGCCAGCGCCGCCGCCGTCCTGACGGCTCACTCACTCCGCGCATCGTGAGGCTTGCGACGGCTCAGATCTGCATGACGCCCCGGCGCGGCGAGAGCGTCCCGCAGGTGTCGGGGGTGAGCGGCGCGCCCATGTCGGCGAGCACGGCGCGGTGCTCGGCGACCGGCGTCCGGATCAGCCGGTTTTCGAAGGGCGCAAGGCGTTGAAAGGCGTCGATCCCGAGCACCCGATCGACGAACCCGGCCGTGCTCGGCCAGCGCGTCGCATCGATGCTGAACCGGGCGAAGGCGGCGTTGCGGAAGAAGCAGGCGATGGCGATGTCCGCGATGGAGAGGTCGCCACAGGCGTACCCCTCGGCGGGGAGCTCCGCCTCGAGGTAGTCGAGGACCCGTGGAACGTCGTCCTCCAGCGTCCTGGCCACGAGAGCTTTGTCGGTCTCTTCGTTCCAGATGAAAGGCCTGATCGCCACCTGGTTGAAAAGGCGCCAGATGAAGACTTCGCCCATCCTCGTGTCGGCGAACTCCTCGAGCCACCGGGCGCGGGCGCGCGCCGCGATGTCGCCCGGATAGAGCGCCGGCTCCGGATAGCGCTCCTCGAGGTACTGGCAGATGACAGACGAGTCGCAGAGCGTGACGCGATCGTCGATGAGCACCGGGATCCGGCGTATCGGGCTCAGCTTCGAGAAGCGCTCGTCGCCCATGAAAGGGATGATCGGGTCGATTTCGTAGGGCACGCGCTTCAGGTCCAAGAAGACGAGGACCTTGCGCACGTAGGGCGAGATGTAGCTGCCGATGATCTGAACGCGTTCCTTCATGCCGGCTTCCTGTCCACGACCGCCCGTCCCGCCCTACGCTTCGAGCGTGATCTCGCCGCGCAGGTACGCGACCGAGGCGCCACCGATGATGACACGCTCGCTGCGAAGCCCGCAACGGAGCCCAGCGCCGTCAGTGTGGCACGACCCCCGGGGAAGGAAGTTTCCGTGACGTCCCCGAACCGGGCGATCACTCGAAGATCAGCCGAGGAGGACGCGCACGCGATGGGTCGCGCCGTCGTTCACCAGGGGGATCCGCGCCGGATTTCCCGGCAGCGCTTCGCCGTCGAGCTCCACGCTGACCACGCCGTGGCTGACACCGCGCGGATTCTCGACCGCGATGTCGTAGCGCGCGGAATGGTAGCGGAAAGCGATCTCGAAGGCGCGCCACGCCCTGGGCACGCAGGGATCGACGAGAAGTATCGCGCCCCGCTGTCGAAATCCCAGGATCCACTCGAGACCCGCCCTGTACATCCATCCGGCCGACCCGGTGTACCAGGTCCAGCCGCCGCGCCCGACGTGTGGCGGCTGGGCGTAGACGTCGGCGGCGGCCACGTAGGGCTCCACCTTGTAGCGATGAATCGCGGCGCGGGTGCTTGCGTGGTGGATGGGGTTCAAGATCGAGAACAGCTCACCGGCCCTGTCTCCGTCGCCGAGCATCGCGAAGGCAATCACCGACCAGATGGCGGCATGCGTGTATTGGCCGCCGTTCTCCCGGACGCCGGGCGGGTACCCCTTGATGTACCCGGGGTCGAGCGGCGTCCGATGGAAGGGCGGGGTGAAGAGGAGGACCAGGCCGTCGGCGCGCCGCACGAGGTATTCGTCCACCGCCTCCATGGCGCTTGCAGCGCGGGCCGGATCCGCGGCCCCGGAGATCACGCCCCAGGACTGGGCGATGGAATCGATCCGGCACTCGTCGCTCGAAGCCGAGCCCAGCGGCGTTCCGTCGTCGAAGTAGCCCCGCCGGTACCAGGCGCCGTCCCATCCCTCTCGCTCGAGCGATTGCCGCAGGCCGGCGGCGTGCCGCCGCCAGGCCGTGGCACGCGCCTGCTCTCCGCGATCCTCGCCCAGGGGAGCGAAGGCCGATAGCGTGGCGTGAAGAAACCACCCGAGCCAGATGCTCTCGCCCTTTCCCCCCTCCCCCACCCGGTTCATGCCGTCGTTCCAGTCTCCTCCGCCGAAGAGCGGCAGGCCGTGGCTCCCGACCGAAAGAGCCCGGTCGAGGGCCCGAGCGCAGTGTTCGAACAGCGTCACGCGATCCCCGGAAATCATGGGCCGGAAGTACGAGTCGTGCTCGCCGGCCCGGAGGGCCGGCCCCTCGAGGAAGGGAACTTTCTCGTCGAAGACCCCGAGATCGCCGGTCACCTCGGCGTAGTGGGCGGCGGCGTAGGGCAACCAGATTGAGTCGTCGGAGATCCGCGTGCGAACCCCCTGGCCCGACGGTGGCAACCACCAGTGCTGCACGTCGCCCTGGGCGAACTGCCGCGCGGCGGCGCGCAGGAGATGCTCTCGCGTCAACTCCGGCTTCGACACCGCGAGCGCCATCCCGTCCTGGAGCTGGTCGCGGAAGCCGTAGGCGCCGCTGGCTTGGTAGAAAGCCGAGC
>JBGPLH010000362.1:0-3051 GCA_041486365.1 Thermodesulfobacteriota bacterium
GAGATCTCGGCCGGATCGTAGGCGCGGCCGAAGACGACGACCTTGGCGTCGCCTTCCGGATCGGGCTCGACGAGGAACGGGGCAGTGTCGGCGAAGCGGGCGGCCTCGGCGCTCTCGAACTTGCGGCCGATGAGCCGCTTCACGGCGAAGATCGTGTTGGCGGCGTTGGTGACGGCCTGGCGCCTGGCGACCTGCCCAACGAGGCGCTCGCCCGTGGAGGAGAATCCCACGATGGAGGGCGTGGTGTGGCTTCCCTCCACGTTGGGGATCACCGCGGGGACGCCCCCCTCGACGATGGCGACCACGGAGTTCGTCGTGCCCAGGTCGATGCCGATGATCCTTGCCATGCGCCTCCCGCGGGAGTCCTTAGAGGTTGTCGGCCCTCTCGTTCACGGGCTCGGCCCTCGCCGGCTCCACCGACACGCACACCTGCGCCGCGCGCAGCAACCGATCGCGGAACCGGTAGCCCCGCTGGAACTCCGTCACCACCGTCCCGGGGGGAACGTCGTCTCGCTCCACGCGCGCCACCGCCTCGTGAAGCTTCGGGTCGAAAGCCTGACCCAGGCTCTCGATGAGCGTTACCCCGTGGCGATCGAGGACTTCGCGGAACTGCCGGAGGGTCAGCTCGACCCCCTCCTTCAGCCCCTCGACCACGGCTGAGGCCTCCCCCCCCTGCTCCGCCGCCTCGCCGGCCGCGGCGAGGGCCCTCTCCAGATTATCGACGATCGGGAGGAAGTCCTTGATGACGGGCTCGAAACCCCAGGTCAGCCACTCGGTCTTCTCCCGCGCGAGCCGCTTGCGCATGTTGTCCAGGTCGGCCAGCGCCCGGAGGTACTTGTCCTCGGCGTCCCGGAGGGCGACTTCCACCCGCTCGAGGGCCTCGTGGGGCGAGTCCGTCGAGCGATCCTCCTCCCCCGGGAGCTTGACCTCGATCTCGGGCTCCGCGTCCTGGTCCACGGCGGCGACGGGGAGCCGATCTTCCCGGTCCGTCCGGTGACCGGGCCTCTTCGTGTCTTTCACGCTTGTTCCTCTTCCCCGGGCCCTCATGGGTCCGGACCCGGGACAAGAACCCCGCCCCGGAGGGAGCGGGTCGCATGCCGACGGTGGATGCGGCGGGTTAGTTCAGGTACTCGCTCACGAGTCTTGCCACGTAGTCCACCACGGGAATCACCTGCGCGTAGTTCATGCGCGTAGGGCCGATCACGCCGAGCGAGCCCGTGGCCCGGGGGCCGGTCATGTACCGGGCCGCGATCAGCGAGCAACCCCGCATGCCCGCGGACTCAAGCGCCGAGCCAATCACCACCCGCACCCCCTCGGCCTCGATCATCGCGTCGAGCAGCCGGAGGATCCTCGACTTCTCCTCGAAGGCCCGGAAGAGCGACTTCATGCGCTCCACGTCGAGGAATTCCGGCTGATCGAGGATCCGCGCCGGCTCCTCCACGTAGAGATCGCTCTCGGCGATCCCCGCGATCGCGTCGCGCCCCAGGCGCAGCGCCGCGGCGAGCATGCGATCGTAGGCGGCCTTGTCGCCGCCTATCTCCTCCTCGATCCGCGCGCGCACCTGGCGCAGATTCAAGCCCGAGAGGATCTCATTCAGCGCGCGCGACATCTGGTCGAGCTCGGCCTGGCTCGGATCCGTCTCCGACTCCACGATCCGGTGGTGCACGAGCGGCCGGTCGGAGATGATCACCGCCATGACACGCCCCTTGCCCGCGCGCACGAGCTCCACGCGCTTCAGGCCCGCTTCATCCTGCCGGGGCGCCACGACGAGTCCCACCTGGTTCGAGAAGAACGACAGGAGATGGCTCGTCCGCTTCATGAGATCGCGCCCATCCTGGAGCCGGGACTCGAAGTCCGCGCGGATCCGGTCCTGCTCCCGGGGCGTGAGCGGGTGCAGCTCCATCAGGCCGTCGATGTACATCCGGTAGGCGCGCTCGGTCGGCACCCGGCCCGCGGAGGTGTGCGGCTGCGACAGGAGGCCCATCTCCTCCAGGTCGGCGAGGACATTGCGCACCGTGGCGGGGGACAGGCGGAGGTAGTTACGGGAAAGCGTGCGGGAGCCCACGGGCTCCGCACAGCGGGTGTACTCGCTGATCACCGATTCGAGGACCCGCTTCTGGCGTTCGGTGAGCCGCTCCATGAGGATCGCTCCAGTTTCCCCCCGCCCGGCCCCCGGACGAGGGCGGAGACAGGCCCTTCCTGGCACTTCTGAGCATTGAGTGCCAACAACGTATCGGCGCGCCCTGGGGCTGTCAAGAATGACCACGGCCGCCGGGGATCCCGACCCGCCCCCTCAGAAGAAGCGCAGGAACACGTCATCGGAGAGCAGGAGGCCGCGATCCGTGAGCGTGATGCAATCTCCCCGCGCCCGGACGAGACCCTCCTCGATCAGGGCGGGGACCACGTCGGGGAACACCTCGGCGGGGTCCTCGCCGAAGGTCTCCAGGAACGCGCGCCCGGTGAACCCCTCCACGTCCCGAAGCCTCAGGAACACCCACTCGCGACGGGCGTCCTCCGGGCCCAGCCGCTCGCTGCCCTCCTCGCAGGACTTCCCCTCGTGGGCCGCCGCGATGTAGCGCCGGTGATCGCGCATGTTCCACCAGCGCAGGCCGCCGTCGGCGCGGCCCAGGAACGAATGCGCGCCCGTCCCGATCCCGAGATAGCTCCCGCGCCGCCAATAGTGGCGATTGTGCAGCGATTCGAAACCGGGACGCGCGAAGTTGGAGATCTCGTAGCGGGGGAGCCCCGCCTCCGCGAGACGCTCGCCGATCCGGGTGAACAGGAGCGCCTGGGTCTCCTCGCCGGGGAGCGCGTGCCTGCCCGCGCGCACTTCGCGCCCGAAACGGGTCGCGGGTTCGGCGGTGAGGTTGTAGCAGGACAGATGCTCGGGCCCGAGTGCCAGAGCCTGGTCGAGATCATCATCGAGTTGCCCGGGCGTCTGTCCCGGCATTCCGAAGATCAGGTCGAGGCTCAGGTTGGCGAACCCGGCTTCCCGGGCCGCGCGCACGGCGTCCCGGATGCCCGCGGCGCTGTGGGAGCGTCCGAGGAACC
>JBGPLH010000363.1:0-2977 GCA_041486365.1 Thermodesulfobacteriota bacterium
ATCCTTATATCCGGGTCGTCGGGGGGCGTCAAGCGGCGGGGCCCGATGTCTCGGCAGGAGCCTCGCCCTCCCCAGGAGTCGCGACCTCCCCGGAAGCTTCGCCCTCCCATCAGGCCCGATGCTTCGTGCCTCACTGGCTCGGCAGGAGCCTCGCCCTCCCCAAGAGCCTCGCCCTCCCCAAGAGTCGCGACCTCCCAGCCACAATCGATTCGCCGCACCATGCTGGCTCGGCAGGAGCCTCGCCCTCCCCGGGAGACGCGACCTCCCCAGGCACCGCGCCCTCCCCAGGAGCGTCGCGATCAGTTCTCCGAGAACGGCCTCAGGTATTTCGCCCGGGCGGGCTGGCGGAGCTTGACGACGGCGGCCGACTCGATCTGTCGCACGCGCTCGCGCGTGACCTCCTCCATCTGGCCGATCTCCTCGAGCGTCAGCGTGGACTTTTCGCCGATCCCGAAGCGCATCTTGAGGACTTTCTCCTCCCGCGGCGTGAGCGTGGCGAGCACCTTCCGCACCTGCTCCGAGAGACTCATGTTGATCACGGCGTCGCTCGGGCTGATGATCCCCTTGTCCTCGATGAAGTCGCCCAGGTGGCTGTCCTCTTCCTCGCCGATGGGCGTCTCCAGGCTGATCGGCTCCTTGGCGATTTTCAGCACCGTGCGCACCTTCTCCAGCGGCAGCTCCATCTTCTCGGCGATCTCCTCCGGCGAGGGCTCGCGGCCGATCTTCTGAACCAGGTAGCGGCTGGCGCGGATCAGCTTGTTTATCGTCTCGATCATGTGCACCGGGATGCGGATCGTGCGGGCCTGGTCCGCGATCGCGCGCGTGATCGCCTGCCGGATCCACCAGGTGGCGTAGGTGGAGAACTTGTAGCCGCGCTTGTACTCGAACTTGTCCACGGCCTTCATGAGGCCGATGTTGCCCTCCTGGATGAGATCGAGGAACTGGAGCCCGCGGTTCGTGTACTTCTTCGCGATACTCACCACGAGCCGCAGATTCGCCTCGATCAGCTCGCTTTTGGCGCGCCCGGTCCGCTCCTTGGCCTCCCTGATCGTCCGGAACGTGCGGCGCACGTCGGGGATGGGCTCCCCCGCGTGCTTCTCGATCGCCTTGATCTCCTTGCGCGCCTCGCCGAGCTTCTCCTTGATCTCGTGGATTTCCTCCGCGCGAAGGCCGAGCTTCTTCGTGACCGCCTTCGATTCCGCGCCGCCCCTCGCCATGCGCCTGTAGAGCGAATTGAACTCGCTCTCCGTCACGTGGATCTTCTTGAAGGCGCTCCGCATCTCGGCTTCCGCCGAGTCGGCGCGCTCCATCAGCTCGTCCAGCCCCCGGATCAGCCCCTCGATCGTCTTGTCGTTGAGCTTGAGATCCACGAGCATCTTCACGACCTCGCTCTGCCGGTCGCGGGGCCGGGCCGCCTTCGGCCCCTTGGGCGCCTTGGGCGCCCGGGCGATCGTGGGGAGGCGGCGCTTGATCCGCTTCAGGGTGTCGAGGATCTGCACCTTGCGCTTCTCCTCGTCGGCCTCGATGTCCTCGTCGTCGAGATCCTTGACGACGTCCCGCACGCGGACCCTGCCTTCCTTGATCTGCTTGCCCAGCTCGAAGATCTCCTCGAACGTCACACGGGAGGAGAGCACGGCGAGGATGGTGTCTTCCTGCCCCTTCTCGATCCGCTTGGCAATCTCGACTTCGCCCTCGCGCGTGAGGAGCGAGACGGAGCCCATCTCGCGGAGGTACACGCGGACGGGGTCGTTCGATTTGCCCTCGGCGCTGTCGTAGTCGTCCTTCTCCTCGGGCTCGGACTCCTCCTCCTCCACCGCCCGCTCGGAACGCGGGATGCGGACCTTCTGGGCCGCGTCGACGATCTCGATGTCCATCTCGCCGAACATCATCATGAGATCGTCCATCTGGTCGGAGGAGACCACCTCGGAGGGAAGCGCGTTGTTCACCTCCTCGTAGGTGAGGTAGCCCTTCTCCTTGCCCAGATCGATCAGCTCCTTCACGTCGTTGACGCTCTTCTTCTTCGTCATTCCCGGCTCCCGGGGGGCACGCGGCCCCCGTCGATGCCCTTGAACTTGCCCAGCTCCCGCGTCAGATCGACCTTGCGCTGGAGCAGCTCCGCGGGTGGCTCTCCCCGGCGCTCGCGCGCGTGCATCTCGCGCGACAGGTACCGGATCTCGCGCTCCAGTCGCATGCGCTCCAGCTCCCAGGCGGCCGCGCGGAAGATCTCCAGCGGCGGCCGGGCGTCCAGCGGCGGCTCGAGGCTCGCCAGGCGCGTGACCAGCGACCCGATGGCGGGGTCGGAGGTCCGGTCCACGAGCGCCGCGGCCGCTGCGGTCCCCGCCTCCCGGAGCAGCGCGGCGGCGCCGCGGGCTCCGGCCGAGGTGAACGCCCCCAAAGTTCCTTCCACGCCCGGATCGAGGAGCAGGCCCGGCTCGCGGAGAATCTGGGCCAGAAGCTCCTCTTCCGCACGGGCTATTTTCGCGTCCCAGGGATCCGCAGGTGCCTCGGGCGCGGCGCTCGCGACCGCGGCGGCCGTTGCGGGACGCGTGGCCGGAACATCGACCCGCGTCCCGGGAGTCCGCGCCGGGTCGCGGCCCGCGGCTTCCCGCATGAGCCGCTCGTCCACCGCGAGCCGCTCGGCCGCCATCCTGAAATAAAGGTCGCGCTCGATCCGGTTCTGGATCTTCCCCAGGACCTGAGCGATCGCCTCCGCGCGGCGGGCGCGATCGGCGAGCGAGAGGGGTCCCCGCGTCTCGCGGATAACCCACTCCTCAAGCAACGGCCGCGCCTCGGCCACGCGGCGGCTAAGCGCTTCGGCTCCCTCCTTCCGGACGACGTCGTCCGGGTCCGTCCCCTCCGGGAGCGGGACGCCCAGCCCCTGCACGCCCTCCTCGATGAAGAGGTGCATCGCCCGCTCGGTGGCGCGGCGGCCCGCCTCGTCGGCGTCGAAGAGCGTCACGATGTCGCGCGTGGAGCG
>JBGPLH010000364.1:0-2919 GCA_041486365.1 Thermodesulfobacteriota bacterium
GCGAATCGCGCAGAGGAACCTCGTGAAGAACCTTGCCGCCAGACGAAAGCCCCCGCCGGTGGCGGGGGCTCTGGCTTGCTCTTCCATACGTGGTGCCAGGGCCGGGACTCGAACCCGGACGGCTTCGTCAAGCCGGAAGATTTTAAGTCTCCTGCGTCTACCAGTTCCGCCACCCTGGCACGATAAAACCGCGCCCGCCGGAGCGGGCCGGGCAATACGTTAGAGGAGGGATGCCCCGATGTCCACCACGCGCCCTCGGCGCCCCCTCTCATCGGCAGCCGGGCGAACGAAATGGAGCCATCCCCGAGACATCATCCTTTCTCGCGGACGGACGGCGGGATGGATGCCGCGCTGAGCGCGAGCGCCGCGGCCAGGCCCAGAGCCGCACCCAGGGCCACGACGAGCCACTGCCCCAGCGGGGTGTCCGTCCCTCCCGAGGCAAGGCGGCGCAGGAGCGCTGGCAGATCGTCGCTCCGGAGCGAAAGCGCGCCGCGCAGGTCGGAGCTCGCCAGTCGTGTGACGACGACCGACGCCGCCTCGTAGAAGTCGCCCGCGACGCTCGCCAGCGGCATGAGCGCGAGCACCGAGCCCACCGCGAAGA
Source organism: Thermodesulfobacteriota bacterium (assembly GCA_041486365.1). GTDB lineage: Bacteria > JAUYMQ01 > JAUYMQ01 > JAUYMQ01 > JAUYMQ01 > JBGPLH01. The sequence goes on from JBGPLH010000364.1 coordinate 602, forward strand.
AGAAGGGACCACCCCTGCGCGCGGAGCGCCGCAGCAGCGGTCGCGCCAGCGGCGTGACCACGAAGGGCGCCAGCACGAGCCACAGGTAGCAGGCGTCGGAGCCCGGCGTGAAATCGGCGAGCTGCCCCGCGTAGGGCGTGCGGTCGTCGATCCAGTGGAAGCGGCGCGCGGCGAGGCTTCCGCCGTAGATCGGCGCGAGCGTCATCCGCCGCACCTCGCCGCCGCAGGAGACACAGGCCCCCGCGTGCGCCAGCTCGTGGAGCGGGACGTAGACCCACCACGCGATCCCGGCGAGGAGCACGACGAGGATCAACCGCCGAACCGGCCTCGGCCCCGCGAGGACAGCATCGAAGCTGTCCTGGTACCGGCGACACGCCTCGCCGATCAGCGCCACGACGTTCACTCTCACACAGGCTCCGCCGGCCGCGCTCGAGACCGGCCCGTCGCGCACGGCGCGCGCAAGCGAAACGCCGGGGAAAGCTCCCCGGCGTCTTCATGTCCGAGCGGCTTCCCGCCGGATCGATCGAGTGGAGGCGGCGACCGGATTCGAACCGGTGTATGAAGGTTTTGCAGACCTTTGCCTTACCACTTGGCTACGCCGCCGCAAGCTCAGGCCGGGGCAGTATAGGGGTGCGCGCGGGGAAGCGTCAAGGCGCGCTGACCGCCCCGCTGCGCATCAGGGATTCGAGAATCGACACGTACAGCCGCCGCGCGATCAGCGCGTGCCCCTGCGCGTTGGGGTGCGCCGGATCGATCGGCGAGAAGTAAGCGCCGCTTCCTTCCAGCTTGTCGACCGTTCGAATGAGCGGGACCTTCTTCTCCGCCGCCACGCGCGCGGTGATCGCCTGGTAGCGCGCGTGAGCGGCCACGAATTGCTCGGGTGTCTCGTATCCCGACACCGTGAAGAACTCCTTGCGTTTCCGGAGCTCCGGCGTGAGGGGCCCCACCGCTGCGTCGAGCAGGATCGGCTGCGCGCCGTGGGAGCGGGCGAGATCGATCATTCTCGAGAGGTTCCAGGCGTAGTCCTCCGGTGTCACCCACGGGATCGGATGGGCCGAAGCCGGCGACGCGGGTGCCCCCGCGGAACCCGTCGGGATCCCGCGGTACATCAGCATCCCCAGCAAACGGCTCCGATAGGCCAGATCGAGGAGCTCCTCCTGCCACGCGTGGCGCGGGTTCCTGAACGAATGGCCGACGGACGAGGCCAGGTGATCGTTCCAGCCGAAACGGATCACGACGAAATCCGGATCGTCGGGGATCGCCTCCCGCCGGAGCATCCGCAGGCCGTGGTAGCTCGTGTAGCCGATCATCCCGTAGTTGATCACCTCGACCCTGCCCGGCCCGAGGTTCTGCGCGAAGAGCTCCTCCAGGAGCTCCGCGTAGGGAAGCGGGGTCTCGTGTGTCCCGGGCAGGGTGAGGATCCCGAAGGTGCAGGAGTCGCCGAGCACAGCCACGCGCTTGACCCCAGGCCCCTTCCGGCGGGGGCGTTCGGGCCCGCGCAGGCCGCGGGCGTTCACGAACTCCATCGGGCGCAGGAGTTCCATCCCGGGCCTGCCCCGCCACTGCAGGTAGGGGTCCGGGACGAGATAGCGCATGGCCCACTCGGCGTCGGCGAAGGGGTCGCCGATCCGGCGCCGATCCAGGTCCGTCACCCGGACGAGTCCCTCGAGGAGGAGCAGGGTGAGGACGAGGCTGATGAGCGCCTTGCCGATCTTCCGCAGCATCCCTCGGACTCCGGAAACACGAAGCCCCGGCCTCGCGGCCGGGGCTCGCGCCGATCAGAACATCGCGTAGATCAGGGGCGCCAGGGCCGAGCCCTGCACGAAGATGATGAACAGCCCCAGTCCGACCAGGAGGATGAGGATCGGCGAGATCCACCACAGCTTGTCCTCCTTCACGAACTGCATCATCTCCTTCATCAGTCCACCCAGGGTCTTCAGCTTGCGCATCGCGGCCTCCATCAATCGGTATCACCTTCAGAACTGCTTGTGCGCCCCCTCGAGCGTCTGCGTGATGTGATCGAGAGTCACGGCGTAGGACTCGTCCTTCGCCTCCCCGAGCCCCAGCAGATCGCGCCGCCCCAGCCGAGACACGAGGGCGGTCGGGCCGAGGGCGACGAAGTAGACGAGCGTGAGCAGGAGGGTCGTCTGGATCTTCCCCAGCCACAGGGCGAAGGCCATCCAGCCCGATTTGAGCGTCTGCCACAGTCGCATCGGATCAATCCGGCTCGAAGGCCCGTTCCCAGTCGATGGACTGGATCCGGGGCAGAGGTTTCGTCTTGTCGAGGAGGAAGCTCCCCATCACGAGGACGTCCATCC
>JBGPLH010000365.1:0-2892 GCA_041486365.1 Thermodesulfobacteriota bacterium
GACAGAACCGCGTAGAACCAGGGATCCTCCTCGCTCACCACCCAGGCCAGCACGTGCCGGAGCGCGATTCGGACCCCGGCGTTGAACTCCTCCCAGTCCGATCCGATGTAGGCAGGCGCGTGGCCGAAGGGCCCCCCCGGGATCCCGGCGAAGGGGAGATATCCGAGCACCACCGTGAGGATGCAGGCGATCGGGAGGAACGGCTCGAACCCGAGGAAACCCCGCTCCCCCGGCCGGGTCCGCCGCGTGAGCGCGGCGAGGAGCACGATGGGATAGAGGCGCGTCAGCGCCGCGAGGCCCAGCGCGATCCCGGCCAGCGTCATGCGATCCTTGCGACGGAAGTGGATCGCGAGGAGCAGGAACGGGAGCATCAGCGCGTCGCTGTGCCCGCCGCGCGCGAGCTCGATGACGATCAGCGGGTTCCAGAGATAGACGAGCGACTGCGAGAGCGGCCGCCCCGCGCCGCGAAGGAGCAGGAGGAGCGCGGCGATCCCCGCCGCCTCGAACGTGATGAAGGCGAGCTTGAGCCCCACGACGTCCGGGCGAAGGGCGGCGACCGCGCGGAAGACCCACTGGGCCAGCGGCGGGTAGTAGCCGAGCGCGTAGGGGCGGTTCAGGTGCGTGTGGAGATCGTCGAGGCGCAGCGGCTCAAGCGCGGCGGCGACGGGCGGGAACGCATAGGGGTTCACGCCCGCGTGGAAGACGCGCCCGTCCCACAGGTAGCGGTAGAAATCGCTGGAGAGATCGGGGACGCCGGGGATCAGCACCACGCGGAAGAGGATGCCGAGCAGGAGCACCCACAGGAGCGCCCGCCGATCCTCCGCGCCGGCCGCGGGAGGCGTGCGCGCGACCCACAGCGCGGCCGGGAGCCAGGCCAGCCAGAGGGCCACCCACAGGATCGCGGTGTTCAACGCCGCGCTCGGCCGCTCCCGTGCGAAGCCCAGCGCGACGGGAAGCTCGCCCCAGTGATCGTAGCCCGCGTACAGGACCAGGGAGATCAGGCCGGACAACAGCAGGGTGCGGGGAAGCCGTTCCTCGACGCTCACGCTGGGCCGGCTCCGGGTTCGGGAAGGCCGGGGCGCGCTTTGACGGGGTGCGCCCCTCACGCTACATTGCCGCCGTCATCTTAGTCGGCCGATCCCCAAAAGGCGAGTGATCCACCAACCGCACTGCCCGTTCCCCGCCGGAGTCCATGGCGCGAAGCCCGCTGCCCCCGAGCGAGAAGCCCGCGACGCCGCGCTCAGGCCGGCTGTCCCGGCGCGCGGCCGCCATCGCGCTAGTCGCGCTGGCCGCGGTGCTCTGGCTCGCCCGCGCGCGCGCATGGGCGCCGCCGGCGCCCGTCCCCCCGGACGCCACGATTCTCCTGGACGGCTTCGATCGCGACCCTGACGACGCGGCGCTGCGCGCGAGGCTTGCAGACGTCCGCGGCGACATCCGGAGGGAGCACCTCGCGCTCGATCGCGGGATCCGGCAGAGCCCCCCGGCGGCGCTCCGCGTGGGCCTCCTTCACGGCGATCGACCCGGAGGCGCCTTCGGTTGGAGGACGGGGCACGGGATCCCCTCGAACTGGTCCGCCCACGAAGCGCTCTCCTGCATGACGCGGTCGCTGGCCGTGGGAAAGGACGGGCGACCGCGGACCGCCATCGGGGAGATCGGCGATCGCGGAGATTACCTGGCGCTCGAGGTGGAAGCGCCCGATCTCCGGACGGGCCTCTGGCGCACCGCGCGCCTCACGGACGAGCGCAACCGGCGATACCTCTCCTGGAGCCGCTGGTCCCCCTGGCGGGTGGATCTGCGCGGCGACAGCCACGCGCGGGCAATCGACTGGCGCCGCGTGCGCGCGCTGCGCATCACGACCGAGGGCGCCGCGCGCTCCGCCTACTACCTCTACCTCGACGATTGCCGCCTCGAGCGTCGCTGGCGTCCCGTGCAGACGCCCGAATACTTCTTCCTCGGCGTGAACATGTGGGACATCTGGGGGCGCGGGGACGGCCCTCTCACCGGCAGGGACATCCGGCGCCCCTTCGACGACGCGCTCCGCCGTGACCTCACCGGGAAGCTCGCCTACCTCGCGCGCAAGCGGATCCCGATGCTCCGGATCTTCCTCGACTACCACTTCGAGATCGACCCGGAGCAGGGTCTCTTCGAGGACGAGATCCTACGGCGCATCGACTTCCTGATCGACACGATCCACGCCCGGGGCTGGCCGATCCGCCTGATGATCAGCCTCTCGACGGGGTTCGACGTGCAGAGCGGGGTGTCCTGGTATGCGAGGCAGGGAAAGGGAACGCCCTATGAGCGGACGCACGCCTTCTACACCGACCCGCGCCTGCGAGCTTTGTACCGGAACCAGATGCGCCACGTGCTCGGGCACGTGAACGCGAAGACCGGCGTGGCCTGGAAGGACGAGCCGGCGATCTGGTCCTGGGACGTCTCCAACGAGCCGCGGATCCTCTACGGGACCCCCGGCACGACCTACGCCTCCCGCACGCGCGAGATGGTCGCCTGGTACGCCGAGATGTCGGCCGCGCTCCGCGCCATCGATCGCATCCACCGGATCGTCTCCGGCACCTTCTACAGCGGCGACGGCGTCCCACCCCGGGAGGACTACGACGACTGGAACATCTGGGAGCTGTTCGGGCTTGACACGATCGACGCGCTCTCGGTGCAGTCCTACGTGGGCCCCCAGCTCCTGCGCACGGGGCCCAAGCCGCTCCTGCTGGAGGAGTTCGGGTACGGCGGGCGCTACTTCGTGGAACCCACGGACGGCAAGCGGGCCGATAATTACCGGTGGATGCTCCTCTCCGACGAGAAGGTCTATCTCTCGGGCGTGGGGGCGCTCCTCTGGCAGATGAACTGGAGCCACGGCGATCCGGACGGCAAGGAGATCCA
>JBGPLH010000366.1:0-2892 GCA_041486365.1 Thermodesulfobacteriota bacterium
CCCGCCGGCGCCCGGCAGCAGGACCCGGGGGACCCGGGGCTTCGCAGGCGTGTGGCCCGAGCCATCGACAGGCTGCCCCGGGGACAGCGAGAGGCGTTCATCCTCGTGTATCTCGAAGGCTTCACGATCCAGGAGACCGCGATGACCACCGGTAAGGCCCTCGGAACGATCAAGTCTCATCTTCATCGAGCGCTGAAGTCTCTTCGCGCGGAACTGGACGACCTTCGTCCCGCGCAGGACCCAAATCGATCATGACCCGCCCAAACCCGGATCGCCCCGACCCGACGCCCGACGACGAAGCCTTCGCCCGCAAGGTGGCCGGGCTGTACAGCCCGCCCGAGCTGTCCGCGGTGCGGCGCTCGGCCTTCGATGCGAGGCTCGGGGAACGCCTGGCGCATCGCCGGCGCTGGTCGTGGGGATCCGTGCTGGCCGGTACCGCCGCGGTCTTCGCCCTGGCGCTTCTCCTTCTCCGGGCGGGAGAAGCTCCTCGACCGGGAGAAGGTCCGGAGCAGCTCACGGTGCAGCGATCGGAGCCCCGAGCCGCGCGGATCGAGACAACCGCCGAGGAGGCGATCCTCGCCCTGACGACGGCTTCCGCCGCCCCCATGGAGGAGGAGCTCCCTGAGGACTATGAGGCGATCGAAAACCTTTTCCTGGATGGCTAGAATGGGCGCGTGGGTCCTGCCTCTCTTGATCCTGCTCTCGCTGTGCGCCGCGGGCTTCTCTCCGGCCCTGGCCGGGAAAGCCGCCCCGACCGGGAGCCCTGGATCACCAGAAAGTCACACGTTCCGCGGCCGGCAACGTCCTCCTCCCATCGATGCCATACTGGAGGCGCACGCGGACCGGCTGGGCCTCGACGCAGCGACGCGCGAACGGATCCGCGGGATCGCGGAGATCTCGCGCGCGGAGGAAGCGCCCCTCGACGAGCGCCTCGACGACCTCGATCGGGAGATGCGGCGGCTGCTCCGCGGGGCGAGTCCGGACGAGAAGGCAGTGCTGAGTCAGGCAGACCGGATCGGCGCGGTCCGGACCGAACGGCATAAGCACCGCCTGCGCACGATGCTCCGGATCCGCGCCCTGCTCACCCCGAACCAGAGAGAAGAGCTGGTCCGGATCTATGAGGAGAGGAAGCGGCGGCGAGGCACACCCTGACCTGTCCCACCCGAAAAAAGCAATCCGTCGAATTCTCATCGTTAAAGTAAGCTTTCTCTCCACAGCACGTGCTCGATCAGCGCGTTTCGGGCGGCTTGGATCTCGCTCAAGATGGCTTGAAGGGTCCTTCTGGCAGAGGCGTACCCCCGTTCCGCCGGCTTGCCTCGAGGTTTCGAGCGTGCAGTGGTCAAGCGGCTCGCCTGTGCTCGTGCTGAAGGCCGGCGAGATGAGGAATCGCGATGACTTGGCCGGCTGCGGCCGGCGCGACGTTTCTCGCTATCGGCGCGTTCCTGCAGTAGAAATATCAAGGTGGTATCGAAAGGCCAGAAGTATGCGCAGAGCCTGAGGTAAACTCAGGCTCGGACCCCGAGGCCGGAATTTTCGGGCGCCAGACCGGGAGGAGGTTTGCCATGCGCTCACCACGCCAAGACGCACGCGTTCTCGTCTTCCTACTCGTACTGGGGCTGCTGAACGTGGCAGCCGATCGCGCACCCGCGCCCCCGGGGAGACAGCAGATCCAACCGATCCCACCGATTCTCATGAGAGGCGCCCCGGTCACCCCTCCTCCGACCGGCCTCGCGCGAGGCAACATTCTCAAGATGGACAAGTCAGTAGAGAAGCAGATCTTCAAGCTCCCTCCGAACCAGCTCATCGAGGTGAAGGGGAAGCCGATGACCGTCGCCGACATCCGCGCGAGGATTCTGGCGAAGCGCAGGCGGGTGGGAGCGGCGCGGGGCGCTTCGGGGAAGGTTTCCGCTGAGAGCCTCGCCGCGCTCCAGGCCAACTTGGAGAAGGATCAGAAATCCAAGCTCGACGCGGAGAACGCGAAGGTGGGAGCGGAGCTTGCGCGCCTCGCCCGGAGGCAGGATACCCCGGCTCAGAGTTCACGGCTCCAGGCGATCCGCCACGAGGCGCTCGAGATACAGCAGCGTTACCCGGCCGCGTCGCCCGCACAGAAAATGAAGGACGACGCGCGGGCGAAGGCGCTCTTGGAGGAGTATCAGAAGCTCGCACGGTAGCCCGGCCTCGCCGGAAGCGGAGGGATCCATGAAGATCCAGCGGGCCACAGTCCTCGCCGCGGTGGTGTTGCTCTCTCCCAGCCTCGCGCAAGCCGCGGGGACGATCACTGGTCTGAGTGCCAGTCCCCCCTCGCCGAAGGTGAACCAGGACGTGATCATCACGGTCGAGGGACTACTGGGCTGCGGAGGTGTGGATGTGGATTTCGGGGACAACACCCCTCAGGCGCACCTCCAGAACGTCAGCTTCAAGAACAAGCTCAATGTGAGCGCTCCCGCGCACAAGTACGCGAGCGCCAAGACCTACAGCGTGAAAGCCCTGCCAGGGGCCGGGTGCCAGGGGCAGGCGACGCTCCCGCTCACCGTGCAATCGTCGGCGACGCTGGGGGGCAATCTCCTGGGAACCCCCGGGCTCATCTGCGCGATCCTGGGCAACTGCGGCGCGCCAACGATCTCCACCCTCTTTCTCGCGCCTATCACGCCGGGAGGAAAGCTCCTGGCGCTCGGCAGCAACTTCGGGAACGCGGGGCCGCAGAACCAGTTCCATCTATTCCTGAAGACGGATCAGAAGGACGTTCTTCTCGCGATCGACGAATGGAAGAACACCTACGTGGCGGGGACGATTCCGGCGTCGCTCACGCAGGTGCTCGACCAGCCCGCCGAGTTGTACGTGAAGGCCGGCAACGGAAAGCTCAGCAACAAGTATCCGGTGAGCTTCACAGCC
>JBGPLH010000367.1:0-2890 GCA_041486365.1 Thermodesulfobacteriota bacterium
AATCTGTCAATTCATTGAAATAAATAGGGTTTATTACTCGCGCCAGGATTTCGGAACCCCGGCCACCGAGGCCTGGAAGTCGAGGTCACGGAATTCCCGTTTGAGGTGCGTGACTTCCTCCTCCAGGTCGCGGACCTCCCGCTCCAGGGGGTCGATCACCTTCGGTTCCTCCCCCGCACGGGGTTCGGTGTTGATGACAAACCCCTCGATGGCCCAGCCGCGGGGCTTCTTCGCCGTCTGTCCCTTCTCGATCTTGTCGTAGAGCTCCGCCCGCTTGATGGCGAGCAGCCTGGAGCGATCGTCGATGCGGATGCGCAACGTGCGGAACCGTTCCCGCCAGGCCTGCTCGGTGGTCGGCGCGGGGGCCGGCGGCTCTACGGCGGCCTCCGACGGAAGTCGCGGTACGGCGGGAGGCGCCGGAACGACGATGGGCTCCGGATCCGCAGCGAGGGCGGGCGCGAGCGGCGCGAGCCAGACGGCGACGATCAAGGCGCACGCCAGTCGATGTTTCATGGGTCGGCCTCTGGAAGACGGGGAGCCTAGCGGCTCAGACGGCGGTAGAGCGCGTAGATCTCCTCCTGCCTTTCGACGCTTGCCTCGAAGCGCGCATCGAACGACGAGCCACTGCGGCGCGAGACGACCTCCGCGTGGTTGTCCACCACGAGGGTCCGGGGCGCCAGGACGATCGTGTAGGACCGCAGCGTCAGATCCTCCTGTAGGATCACGGTCCGCGTACGGTTTTCGAGGGGAAAGTCCTGGCTCTCGTAGATCGTAGAGAAATCCTGCGCGGCCGAAGGACCGGCGATCGCGAGCGCGGCGGTCAGGGCCGCGACCGCCATCGGCATTCGCGCGGACACCGTGGTCGGCTTGGACATAGCCGGGACCCGTCGAGTGAGGGGATTGAGATGCCCGTGGCAATGCTAACGGGCTCCCTTCCCCGCGTCAACGCGATTGTGGAGCGGAGGCGGGCCATCGCGCAGACGGCGCACCGCAGGTGTGAAGCCGGGCCGAGCCTTCAGGATCTCCCGCCAGACGTGCTCCGCTTCATCGCCGCGGCCGAGCGCCGCGAGGAGGTCCCCCCGCGCCAGTTCAATCCACACGGACGTCGGGCGATCGGGCAGCGCCGCGAGGGCCTCCCGCTCGAGCCCCTTCTCACGCCCGAGGGCCGCTAGGTCCTCGGCCGACTCGCGATAGTCGCGCTTGAGATCGAGCGCTCGGGCGTAAGCGGCGATGGCGGCGAGGGGGTCCCCCTTCATCGCCCGGGCGTGCCCGATCCCCCGGTACGCGTTCACCGCGTTCGGGGCGAGGGCCAGTTCCTGCCGGAAGGCCTCCTCCGCGGTCTCCGCGTCGCCCGCCCCCAGTGCCGCCTGCGCGAGCGTCTCCCATCCCTCCAGCCAATGGGGATGGAGGCGGACGGCGCGGCGGGCGTCCGGGATCGCCGCCTTCGCCCTCCCCAGTTTGAGCAGGGTGACTGCGCGCTTCTGCCAGACCCAGGGGTTGTCGGGCTCCACGCGCGTGGCATGGGACCAGAGCCGGAGGCTCGATCGCCAGTAGGTCCCCTGCTTCACCGTGAGGAGCCCGAACAGCGCAATCACCGCGACCACGAGGCGCGCCGGCCGGGGATCTCCCTTCGGCATGCGCGCGGACAGAGCGGTGACGGCAAGGGGTGCCAGGAAGAGCAGGGGAAGGTAGAGGTAGCGATCGGCCATCGGGATAGCGAAGGGAACAAGCACGTTCGACGTGGGGAGCCAGAAGAGAATTGCTCCCAGGGCGAAGACGCCGGCTCGCGGGCGCCTCAGCAGGAGCCACGCGCTGACGATCGGGGCGGCGATTGCAAGAACGAGCCCCAGAGCGATGCCCCCAACGGTGAGATCCGCGGCGGCAAAGTCGTAATAGGGCGAAAGCCGGACCGGAAAGGTCAGCTTCAAGGCGTAACGCCCGATGATCGTCGCAACCAGCGCCGCGTGCGAGACGAGTGAGCCGCCGAAGAGACCCTGAAACGTGTCTTCCGTCGCGTGGGATCGAAGCTTCACGACGCCGGCGACGAGGGCCAGAATCAGACTCGTCGTCAGCACCGCGGCTCTCGGGCGGTTCCAGCGCCCACCCGTCGCCTTGTGAAGAAATGGAAGCAGGATAGGCAGGGGCGCCGTGGCGATGCTCTTGCTCAGGAGGGAACATGCGAAGAAGAACACGCAGGCGGCGCCGCTGGGCCATGCTCTCCGGCCCTCCGCCCGCAGGTAGGTGAGGCAGGCGGCCAGCAGGAAGACCGCGGCGAGGAGGGTGCGCCGCTGCGACACCCATGCCACGACCTCCACGCCGGCAGGATGCAGGGCGAACAGAAGAGCCCCGGTCGTCGCGGTCCTGAGGTCGAGGCGGAGGCTCCTCGACAGCTGCCAGAGCAACATCGCGCAGAGCGCGTGAAGCAGGACGTTCGAAAGATGAAACCCGAGGGGGCGAAGGCCCCAGAAGGTGAAATCGAGCGCGTAGGAGGCCTCCGCGAAGGGGACGTCCAGCGCGTGAGACCATGTGAGCCAGGAATCGATCGCTTCCGGGGAGAAGCCTCGGACTCGGGGATTGTCGAGCACGAGAGCGGGATCGTCCCAGTTGGTGAAGTCCGCGCAGAGGGTCGGCGCGTAGACCGCGACCGCCGCCAGAAAGACGAGGGCGAGGGAGAGTCTGGTTCGGGAATTCTTGGCTCGGGATATTTCCGACTGGGGGCCGCTCATGGCTCCCGCTTATACACCAGGCGTGGTGAAAAAGTGGTGCCCTCGGCGTGACTCGAACACGCGACCCCCGGTTTAGGAAACCGGTGCTCTATCCACCTGAGCTACGAGGGCGAAGGGCGCATGAGCCGAAGGCGGGGGTTCCACGGCGAGTTTCACATTCCCGT
>JBGPLH010000368.1:0-2888 GCA_041486365.1 Thermodesulfobacteriota bacterium
CCTGCGTCTCGATGATCGGGAGCGCCGTGAGCGAGCCGCCCCCCATGGCATCGGAGAGCTTCGCCGCGCGCTCCAGCAGCCGCGAGTGGAGATAGAACACGTCGCCGGGGTAGGCCTCGCGTCCTGGAGGCCGCCGCAGCAGCAGCGAGAGCTGTCGGTATGCCACTGCGTGCTTGGAGAGGTCGTCGTAGACGATGAGCGCGTGTTTGCCGTTGTCGCGGAAGTACTCGCCCATCGTCACGCCGGAGTAGGGGGCGATGTACTGGAGCGGCGCGGGGTCGGAGGCCGTGGCGGCGACGACGGTCGAGTACTCCATGGCCCCGTGCTGGGTGAGCTTGTCCACGACCCGCGCCACGGTGGACTGCTTCTGGCCAATCGCCACGTAGATGCAGAAGACGTCCTGGCCCTTCTGGTTGATGATCGTGTCGACGGCGACCGCGGTCTTCCCGGTCTGCCGGTCGCCGATGATCAGCTCCCGCTGCCCGCGGCCGATGGGCACCATGGAATCGATCGCCTTGAGGCCAGTTTGCAGCGGCTCGCGAACGGGCTGGCGCGCCACGATACCAGGCGCCTTCACCTCGATCCGGCGCCGCTCGGCGCTGCGCACCTCGCCCCGGCCGTCCAGGGGCTGGCCCAGAGCGTTCACCACGCGCCCCACCAGCGCGTCGCCCACGGGGACCTCGGCGATGCGCTTGGTGCGCTTCACCACGTCCCCCTCGCGGACGTGGGACGCCTCGCCCATGATCGCCACGCCGACGTTGTCCTGCTCGAGGTTCAGGACGATCCCGTAGAGCCCATCGGCGAATTCGACCAGCTCGCCCGCCTGCGCCTGCTCCAGGCCGTACACCCGCGCGATGCCGTCTCCCGCGGACAGCACGGTGCCCGTTTCGCTCACCTCGACCTTGCGCTCGTAGCCCTGGATCTGGCGCTTGATGAGCTCGCTGATCTCGCTTGCCTTGATCTGCATGGAACCTCTCCTTCGGGTACGCGAACACACATCCCGCGGTGACCCCTTCCGGCCACCGCGCGCACTCCTGATTTTATCGGCCCTCGCTTCGCTCAAGACCCCGGGGGGTTCAGGAGGCCGAGCGCCTCAGCTCCTGCTTCAACGCCTGGAGCTGGGCCTGCACGCTTCCGTCGAACACGAGGCTCCCCACCTGCGCGGCAAGGCCGCCGATGAGCGTCGGATCGACCTGGACGTCCAGGGTGACCTGCTTCCCGGTGACGCGGGACAGGCCTTCCTCGACCCGCCGCCGATCCTCGTCGGACAGAGGCGCGGCGCTCCGCAGGATCACGTGGGCCCGACCGGCCGCGTCATCGGCCAGCTCGCGGTAACGGTCGGCGATGGAAGGCAGGCCGCGGACGCGGCCGTTCTCGATCAGGAGGTGAAGCAGATTCTTGAGGACGGGCGACAGGCGGAGCTCTCCGTCGACGAGCTGCGAGGCAATCTCCCTGCGCGCGGGCCGCGTGTGCGCGGGGTTCGACAGCGCCGCCGGCAGGCCGGGGAACTCGCGGAAGGCCTGGGCGAGTCGCCCCAGGTCCTCGCCGATCTCCGGGATCTTCTGGTCCGTCGACGCCAGATCGAAGAGCGCCCGGGCGTACCGGCGCGCAATCACGCCGCCCGTCATCACGCTCTCCCGATCATGCGCAGGTACTCCTCCACCAGGCGCTGCTGGTCATTCCCCTGGATCTTCTCCCTGAGCATTCCCTCGGCCAGGCCCATGGCCAGGCGGACCGATTCCTCGCGGAGCTCCGCCTTGGCCCGCAGCAACTCCTGGTCCGCCGCGCGATGGGCGTCTTCCTGGATTCGCTCCGCCTGCCGGCGGGCCTGATCGAGGATCTTCTCCCGCTCCGCTCGCCCGATGTCCTGGGCCTGGGCGACGATGCTGCGGCACTCGCTCTCGAGCCCATCGATCTTCCGGCGCCACTCGGCATCGCGGGCCTCCGCCTCGGCAACGAGGCGCCGCGCTTCCTCGAGCTGATCGGAAATCTGCTTGCGGCGCTGGAAGAGGAAGTCGCGCAGCTGAGGGCCCACGAGGCGGATGAGGATCAGGACGAGGACGGCGAAGTTGGCGAGCTGCCAGAGGAGCGTGCTGGAGCCGTGATGCTTCTCGCCTTCCTCCGCGGCGCGCGCCAGGGCGGGGAAGAGCGCCGGTAGCAGGGATGCGAGGAAGACGAACGAAGGGCTCACGCGGCGGATCACGCCACCCTCCGACCCAGCACCTGCTCTGCGATCAGCGCCGCGAATTCACGGGCGCGCCCCTCGAGCTCCCCGCGCGCGACGCCGGCGTCCCGGGCGATCGCTTCGCGAATTTCCGCCGTGCTCCTCGCCGCCCGTTCGCGCCCCTCGCTCGCGATGCGCTCCTCTTCCGCCGTGGCCTCCTGCACCAGCCGGGCCCGCTCGCGTTCGCCGTTCATGCGGGCGTCACGGATCTGGGCCGCGTGCTTCGCCACGGTTTCCTCGATCCGCTCCTGCAGCTCACCGGCCCGCAAGCGGGCCCCCTCGATCCGCTCCTGGCGATCCTCGATCACCCGGAGCGTCGGGCGGAACAGGAGCGCATTCATCACCCAGATGAAAAGCAGGAAAAGCCCGATCTGGATCACGAGGGTCAGGTCCGGGAGGATCTGGAGCACGGCGCGTCCCTTCACATCGAAACGTGGGCCGACGAGATGTCTAGGAGGAGGCGGGTTCCGGAAAGCATCGCGCCGGCACCGCACCACGCGCGCCGGCGGGACCAGAGCGGTCTGGCGCGGCGTCCGGAGAACCGGGCCGCCCCGAAAGGCGGCCGGAAAAGGCTATTCTTTATCTCAAGGGACGGAGAGCGTCAACCCCTGGAGGTCGCCAGGAATCAGGCCAGCTCGAGCGGTTTCTGCTCGCCGGCGGGCTC
>JBGPLH010000369.1:0-2866 GCA_041486365.1 Thermodesulfobacteriota bacterium
CTGCTCGTGAAGATCGACCGGGCCCTGGAGAAGCTGGCCGAGGGCTCCTTCGGCATCTGCGAGAACTGCGGCGAGAAGATCGGCGTGAAGCGCCTGGAGGCCCGGCCCGTGGCCGAGCTCTGCATCGACTGCAAGACCGAGCAGGAGCGCGCGGAGCGCACCATCGTCGAGAACGACTCCGAGTGATCGCGCCGGGTCGGCCATCCGCCGGACGTGAGCAAACGCAGGGGGCGACCGGCCGGTCGCCCCTTTTCACTGGCCCCACTTCGGGAGCGCCATGATCGTCCTGGGCATCGAGACGTCCTGCGACGAGACCTCCGCGGCGGTGGTCCGGGACGGGTCCGCCATCCTCTCGAACGTCGTCGCCTCCCAGGCCGCCCTGCACGATCGCTACGGGGGCGTCGTTCCCGAGCTGGCCTCGCGGCGGCACGTGGAGACGCTCGTGCCCGTTCTGCGCGAAGCGATCGAGAAGGCGGGCGTGGGGGCTTCGGACCTCGACGGCGTCGCCGTGACGAACGGCCCGGGGCTCATCGGCGCGCTTCTCGTCGGGCTTTCATTCGCCAAGGCCTTCGCCTGGGTCCGCGGCCTGCCCCTTGTGGGCGTGAATCATCTCGAAGGGCATCTCACGGCTATCCTGCTCGAGCGCGAGACGGTCGCGTCCCCGCACGTGGCCCTGCTCGTCTCGGGCGGGCACACGAGCCTGTACCGCGTGGACGACTTCGGAGAGTACGCGGAGCTGGGGCGCACGCACGATGATGCGGCGGGGGAGGCTTTCGACAAGGTTGCCAAGATGCTCGGCCTCGGGTATCCGGGCGGCGCCGCCATCGAGCGGCTGGCCGCCGAGGGGGATCCCGCGGCGATCCGGTTCCCTCGCCCGCAGCGACGCTCGGGCGATCTCTCGTTCTCCTTCAGCGGACTCAAGACCGCCGTGGCCAACCACCTCGCGGCCCTCGGGCGGGCGCCCACCGACCGGGAGATCCGCGAGGTCTGCGCCGGGTTCCAGGCGGCGGCCATCGATGTGCTGGTGGCGAAGACGGCCCGGGCCGCGCGCGAGACGGGCGTGCGGGAGGTGCTGATCGCCGGCGGAGTGGCGGCCAACGGCGCGCTGCGGCGTGAGATGGCCCGGGTGCTCGCGGAATCCGGCGTGCGGGTGGTCCACCCGAGCCCGGCGCTCTGCACCGACAACGCCGCGATGATCGCCGCGGCGGGTTCCCGGCGCATCGCGCGGGGCGAGCGGGCGGGGCTCGATCTCAACGCGTACTCCCGTCTTCCCCTCGGCTCCCCGGCGCGGGCGTCCGGCTGATGGGGCGCCGGAGCCGCCCGGATCGGGAGGGCGAAGGTTCTCTTGATCCCAGGCCCGGCCGCCCCGAATCCGTCCGCACTCTGCTCGCCCGCCACGACATCCGCCCGAGCCGCCGGCTCGGGCAGTCCTTCCTCGTCCAGCCCGGCGTCGCCGAGCGAATTGCCCGCGCCGCGGAGATCCCCCCGGACGGATCCGTCATCGAGATCGGCCCCGGCCTCGGGATTCTCACGCGGGCGCTGGCACCGCTGGCGCGGAAGGTGGCCGCCATCGAGGTCGACCATCGCCTCGTGGGGATTCTCCGGGAGGAGGGAGACCTCCCACTGAGCGTCGAGGTGATCGAGGCCGACGCGCTCGACGTCGACTACGACGCCCTCGCGCGACGCCTTGGCGGGCCGGTGTTTGTCGTCGCGAACCTGCCCTACGCCATCTCCACACCGCTTCTCTTCCGGCTGCTCGAGAGCCGCGACGTCATCCGCCGGTGGGTGCTCATGCTTCAGCGCGAGGTCGGGGACCGGCTCGCCGCCGGGCCGGGCACGCGCGAGTACGGCGCCCTGAGCGTACCCATTCAGTTGTTCGCCGACGTGAAGCGCCTGTTCACCGTGGGCCCGGCGAACTTTCATCCCCGGCCGGAGGTGGCGTCCCTGGTGCTCCGCTTCGATCTGCGGGCCGCGCCGAGCGTTCCCGTTCTGCGCCGCGACGTCCTCTCGCGCGTGGTCCGCGAATCCTTCAACCGCCGCCGCAAGACGCTCTCGAACGCCCTCTCGGCCCTCGTGGCCGAGACGGGACCCGCCCCCTTCGCCGAGGCCGGGATCGATCCGCGGCGCCGGGGCGAGACGCTCTCGCCCGAGGAGTTCGCGGGCCTGGCCAACGCCTTCGCGCGGGCCGGCGCGCGGGGCGAGCCGGAGGCGGCGCGCGCGCGCGGTTGAGTCCATCGGACCCCCGTGCTAGAAGAGGGAAGCAAGTCCCGCCTTTGTCCTTCCGCCAGCGCGAGTCACACGGAGACCGCCTTGGACCGGCCGCGGTACATCGTCGTCGAGGGACCGATCGGCGTCGGCAAGACGTCCCTCGTCGAGATGCTCGTGAAGGAGTTCGGGGCCCGCCCGGTGTACGAGGCGGTGGAGCAGAATCCTTTTCTCGAGCGCTTCTACGAGGACCCCGCGAAGTACGCCTTCCAGACGCAGCTCTTCTTCCTGCTCTCGCGCTACCAGCAACAACGGGAGCTTCGCCAGCCGGAGCTCTTCAATCGCTCGGTCATCAGCGATTATCTCTTCGCGAAGGACCGGATCTTCGCCTACCTGAACCTCTCGGACGACGAGCTGGCGCTCTACGAGCAGGTGTTCCGCATGCTCGACGCGCAGATCCCGAAGCCCGACCTGGTGATTTACCTCCAGGCCACGCCCGACGTGCTCGTCCACCGGATCGACCTGCGGGGGAAGTACTTCGAGCGGAACATGTCGTCGGACTATCTCGAGCGGCTCTCCCAAGCCTACGCGGACTATTTCTTCCATTACACCGAGAGCCCGCTGCTCACGATCAACACGAGCGAGATCGACTTCGTGAAGC
>JBGPLH010000370.1:0-2840 GCA_041486365.1 Thermodesulfobacteriota bacterium
CGCCTCGCCCGCGGGCGTTCCGGGAGCGGGACCTGCCGCCCCCTCCGCCGCGCCGGGCGACGCCACCTCCATCACGGGCGCGCCCGTCGGCGCGGCCTCCTCGGCGTCCAGCATCTCGAAGAAGTGTCGCGTGAGCGGGTGCCGATCGGCGCGAACCTCGGGTCCGCCCGCGTGCCAGATCAGATCCTCGCGCAGGAGCCGGCCCTGCGTCACCCACTGGCGGACTTCATCCAGGTCGCGCGCCATGTAGGAGCCACTGTCGGTGCGGATGAAGACTTCCGGGGGAGGCGGACCAGCGCGAGGCGGCTCGGGCCCGGGAGGCTCCGTCGCCCGGATTGCCGGAGGCTCGGGCGTGGGCGGCGGAGGAGCCGGTGCCACAGGAACCTGGGGCGCGGGCTCCGGCGGCGCGGACTCCTCCGGACGCACCTCGATCCGGGCCTTGCAGCCGGGACAGCGGACGAAACCTCCGCCCGAGGGGATCCGGGAGGGATCCGTCCGGTAGCGCTTCCCGCACTGAGGACACACGAGGATCAAGAGGAACCGTCTCCGGGACGACGAAGCGGTCGGGGGAGGGCCGGCCGTGACGTTGGTATGCGTCGTCGGGTTTTAGCGTAAAGGCCGAGGAAAGCGCAACCGATAACGAAGGGCGGACGCATTTTCGCTGCGCGGGACCCGCCGGAGACCTATGAAGACCGCCGCTCACAGCTTGGTGGATCGCCGCGAGCAGGGCCCCCGATCCCGACGGGCCGAGCAGGAGCTCTCCGTCTTCATCGAGCTGGGGAAGACGCTCACCTCGACACTCGACATCAAGGAGGTCCTCAAAGTCGTGATGTCGAAGGTGAGCGAGCTGGTCGCCCCACGCTCCTGGTCCCTGCTTCTCGTCGATGAGACGACCGGTGATCTTCACTCGGAGATCGCCGTGGGCCGGCCGGCTGTGGCCGTGAAGCGCCGGCGCCTGCGGCCGGGCGAGGGGATCGAGGGCTGGGTGGTGCGGGAGGGGAAGCCGCTCCTCGTGAACGGGCGCACCGACCTTGCCAAGCTCGGGATCCGCGAGAACGGGCGCGTGAAGGACTCGCACAGCATCCTGTGCGTGCCGCTGCGCATCAAGGGGAAGACGCTCGGAGTGCTGGAGGCGACGGACCGGACCGACCGGCGGTTGTTCCGGCCGGAGGACCTCACGCTCCTCGGCACGCTGGCAGACTACGCCGCCATCGCCATCGAGAACGCGAGGAACTTCCAGCGGGTCGAGGAGCTCACGATCACCGACGATCTCACCGGCCTGTACAACGCGCGCCACCTCCAGCACATGCTCGATTTCGAACTGATCAGGAGCGCCCGCCACAAGCTCGAGTTCGCGGTCATCTTCCTGGACCTCGATCATTTCAAGGCCGTGAACGACCAGTACGGCCACCTCACCGGCTCAAGGCTCCTGCGCGAGATCGGCGGCCTCGTCACCTCCCTGCTCCGCAAGCTCGACCTGGGGACGCGCTACGGCGGCGACGAGTTCGTGATCCTCCTCCCGCAGACCTCCAAGAAGCAGGCCCTCCGGGTGGCCCAGCGCATGCGGGATACACTGGCGAGCACCTGGTGCCTGGAGTCGGAAGGCCTGCACGTCAAGCTCACGGCGAGCTTCGGCGTGGCGACCTATCCGGCCGACGCCACCAACAAGAACGACCTCCTGCGCCTGGCCGACCAGGCCATGTACCGCGTGAAGAACACGACACGCAACGGCGTGGCCTGCGCCTGATCCGCCCGTGGGAGGGCGAGGCTCGTTTTCCGGGTCGGCCCCCGCTGCGCGCGGGACCTCCGGCCGAGCCGGCCGCGCCTCGCGTGTCGGCCCCAACCCTTCCGTCCCGTCTGGCGTGCAAACCCCGTTTCGTGCAAACTGGGGCGCGTACGGCGGGGTCCCTACGTGCTCCCCGCCTGCTCCGCCCCTGGACCCGGCCGTCGCCGCTCGCTTCCACGGGATCCTACCGGGAGAATTCATTTGCGCATCCTCCTCGTCATCGTCGCGTTCGCGTTCGCGGGCTGCGCGCATGACGGGATCCGCGACGGGGTCTATCACGCGCCGAAGGGTCGCTACGCGATCCAACTTCCCCCCGGGACCTGGGACCGCCTCGAGATCGACGGGGCGGATCTGGCGATCGCGCCGGCGGATCGGAGCGTCTCGATTCTCACCAGCACGCTCTGCGGGCGCTACCGCCGTGCCGGGCTCGAAACCCTTTCCAGGAGTCTCTTCGTGGGCCTCGCCGACCGTCGCGTGCGGGAAGACGGCCTCGTGAAGCTCCCCGCCGGGGAGGCCTACCGGATAGTCGTCGAGGGGCGTATGAACGGCACGGCGATCACGGCGGAGGCGTACACGCTCCGGGAGGCCCGCTGCCTCTTCGACTTCGTCTACCTGGCCGCGCCCGATCGCTTCGGGGCCGGTGTGGAAACGTTCCGAGCGATGATGCGCACGTTGCGCTTGTCGGGCGAAGGGAGGAAGTGATGGCGGCGGGTGAAGCCCTGGAGACCGTGATCGACGCCGGGCGCAAGCTGGCCGGCCATGTGGGCGGCGTCGCGGTGCTCTGCGCGGAGACCTTCTTCGCGGCGGTGACGCGGCCCTTCGCCTTCCGCGAGCTCGTCCGCCAGGTGGACGAGATGGGGGTGAAGTCGATCTCGATCGCCTCCATCACGGCGCTCTTCACCGGCATGGTGCTCGCGTTGCAGAGCGCCGTGGGGCTCACCCGGTTCGGGGCGAAGCTGTACGTGGGGGCCATCGTGTCGATGTCGGTCGTCCGCGAGCTGGGCCCCACGCTCACGGCGCTGGTGCTGGCGGGCCGCGTGGGGGCGGGGATCAC
>JBGPLH010000371.1:0-2815 GCA_041486365.1 Thermodesulfobacteriota bacterium
CGCCCGCTGGTTGTCGCGCTCACGGGCACCGACCTTTACAAGGATCTGCCGGGAAACCCCCAGGCGAGGCGATCGATCGCGATCGCCGACCGCCTGATCGTGCTCCAGCCCGCCGCCCTCGCGCGGCTTCCGGCCGAGGCGCGCCGCAAGGCCCGGGTGATCCATCAGTCGGCGATCCCTCCGGCGCGGCGGGCGCGCCGCGCCCGAGAGAGCTTCGACGTCTGCGTCCTCGCCCACCTTCGCCCCGTGAAGGATCCCTTCCGCGCGGCGCTGGCGGCGCGCCTGCTTCCCGCGGCGTCGCGGATCCGGATCGTGCACGCCGGCCGGTCGCTCACGCCCGCCCTGGCGGCGCGAGCCCGGGCCGAGATGGCGCGCAACTCGCGTTACATCTGGGTCGGAGAGCGCTCCCACACCGCGGCGCGGGCGCTCCTCGCGCGGTGCCGGCTCCTCATCCTCTCCTCCCGCATGGAGGGAGGCGCCAACGTGATCGGCGAAGCGGCCGTCTGCGGGGTACCCGTGCTGTCGAGCCGGATCGACGGGAGCATCGGGCTCCTCGGCAGACATTACCCCGGGTTCTTCCCCGTGGGCGATACGAAGACGCTCGCCGCGCTCCTTCGGCGCGCGGAGACGAACGCGCGATTCCGCGAGAGCCTGCGGTGCGAGACGAACCGCATCGCCTCTCTTTTCCGCCCCGCGCGGGAGCGGCGGGCCTGGCAATCACTCATCCGGGAGCTGCGCCCGAAGGCCGGGCGCCGCGCTCCGCCCCGATCGTGATCTACCGCCAGGCGTGGGTGGGGTGCAAGTCCACCGCGATCGGCCCGCACGCGTGCGTGCGTTCCCCGGTCCGGCGTTACGCGGGAGTCCCCCCATGATCGCCGTCCACACGGACCACGTCGGAAGCCTTCTTCGCCCGCCCGATCTGCTTCGCGCGCGGGAGCGCTTCGCGCGGGGCACGATCGGGCGCGACGTGCTCCGGGCGGCGGAGGACGCCGCGATCGACCGGGCCGTCGCGCTCCAGGAAGAGGCGGGATGCGAGGTGATCACCGACGGCGAGATGCGCCGCCTGTCGTTCCAGAGCCAAATGACGGAAGCCGTCGAAGGTTTCGGGGAGTGGGACCTCGACGCGTTCCTGTGGGGCCGCTGGCGCGGCGAGGGACTCCCCGAGTGGAACCGCGCGCGTCCCGCCCGGCTGGGCGCCGTCGGACGGCTCGCCCGGCGGCGCTTCCTGTCCGTGGATGAGTTCCTGTATCTGCGCGACCGGACGCGGCGGATCGCGAAGATCACGCTGCCGAGCCCGGGACTCTTCGCGAACTTCTGGTCGCCGGAGCAGTCGCGGGACGCCTATCCGCGCCTGGATGATTTCCTCGAGGACGTGGCGCGCATCCTTCGCGAGGAGGTGGCCGAACTCGCGCGCATGGGCTGTGCGTACATCCAGATCGACGCTCCGCACTACCCGCTGCTCCTCGATCCGGGGACGCGTGCATTCTACGAAAGACAGGGCTGGAGCCTGGACGCGTGGCTCTCGCGGGGCATCGCGCTGGACAACGCGGTGATGGGCGATCATCCCGGCGTGACCTTCGGGTTCCATCTGTGCCGGGGGAACCAGGGGAGCCGCTGGCTGGTGTCGGGCGGGTACGGCCCGATCGCGGAGCGCCTGTTCCGGGAGGTCCGCGCCGAGCGGCTGCTGCTTGAGTTCGACGACGCGCGGTCGGGGGATTTCGAGCCGCTCCGCCACGTGCCCGAGGACAGGATGGTCGTGCTCGGCCTTGTGACGACCAAGACGCCAGGGCTCGAGCCAATCGACGCGCTCGAGGCCCGCGTGCGCAAGGCGGCCCGGATCGTCCCGCTCGATCGCCTCGCGCTGAGCCCGCAGTGCGGCTTCTCGACGTCCGTGATCGGGAACTCACTCACCGAGGAGGAGCAGCGCGCCAAGCTCCGGCGGGTGACGCAGGCCGCAAGGGCGATCTGGGGCCAGTCCGTCCCGTGAATCAGAACGGCCGTCGGTGCGGCCGGCAGGCGCCTCGCCCTCCCGCGCATCTACAGGAAATAGTCGAGCCGCTCGTCGCCCGGCTCGATGTCGATCTCCTCCCGCGGGTCGTCGATCATCTTCTCGAGCCACCAGTTCACGCCGTTGTAGAGGCATGTCACCTCGCGGCACTCGTGGCTCGCGTCGAAGCGGTCCATCAATTGAAGGAGCTGGGTGCCCGTCTCGGCGGCCGAGGCCTCGTCGCGCCAGGACGCGGCCCCCGCGATCTTCGCCTTCTCCTCCCCGCGGTGCGCGGGGCAGTTGTACAGGCCCGTGGGCGTGAGCACCTGGCGGAGCGCCTGCATGTGGCACACGCGGGGCTGGCGCGTGTAGTCCTTCCAGCTCCCCTCCTCGAGCACGCGGAGATTCGTGCTCTCGTATACGGAGAACGTGCCGTCGTCGAAGGCCTTCGCCTTGTCCACCTCCATCCGGATCCGCCGAACCACGCGGTCCAGCTCCTCCCGTGCGGCCGTCGGGTCCATCACCTCGGCTCCCTCGGGGCTGCGCATGAGGAACGGCTTGAGCGAGATGTAGTCGAACCCCGACTGCTTGGCCCGCTCGGTCGCCATGGCGATCTCGTGGATGTTCTCGTGCACGTCCACGCCCGACCGCTCGGCCCCCTTCCACACGATGATGAAGGAGAAGCCGACCCGCACGGCCGGGTTGCGCGCCTTCAACTTCGGGATCCACTCGCAGATCCCGTCGAGATCGAGCTTCTTGTCGACGGGTTTGTGCATCGCGAGGAAGAGCTCGTTGGATCCCGCGTCCAGCGAGAGCCGGATCCAGTCC
>JBGPLH010000372.1:0-2808 GCA_041486365.1 Thermodesulfobacteriota bacterium
CCAGAAGTCGTCGAACCGGCCGTCGAAGCGATCGAAGGTCCGGACGCGGATGTCGCCCCCCAGTCGGCTCGGCGCGCGCAGGATGAGCGAGAGCGCGACATTCGCGACCGAGGCGATCGCCCTGCGGGCCATCGGGTTGGCGACGCGCTTGCGAACGACCGCATCGGCGTCCAGGAGCCGCATATAGGAGCGCAGATGTCCGCCGGCGGGCCGCAGCCAGCCCAGGTGGGTGAAGAGAGCCTCCGCGTCCGGCGTGGTGCCGAGCACGAGCCCCACCTCCACATCCTCGAGCCACCGCTCGATCAGCCGCACGCCCACGCCATGCGCGCGCACCTCGGGGGCCGCCACCAGTCCGGAGGTCCAGGCCGCCCGGAGCGACCGGTCTCCCGCCTCGAGCCGGACCGGGATCGTGCCGAGGTGGCCGGCGATCGTTCCGTGGTGGCGGAAGACGTAGTCGGGGGGCCGCGACGGATCGGCGTTCGGATTTCGCACGTACTGCCACTCCCAGTGCTCGGGCGAGTGGACGATCGTGATCTCGGAGCGCACCCGATCGGCGAACCGAAAGATCGCGTCGCGATCCGAAGGCAGCATCCGATCGGCGCCGGAGACCGGAGCCGGCGCTCTCTCTTCATTCGTGGCCGGGGCGGGCGGGACCGCATGCGCTCCGCCCAGGATCGCCGCGAAGTCCCCGACGCACTTCACCGCGAGGACCTCGTCCATCGTGAGGGTCACGCCGAAGGCCTTCTCGATCTCGGAGACGAGCGACAGGTGGGCGAGCGAATCCCATCCGGGAACCCGGTCGGGCGTGGCGTCCGCCGTGACGATCGCGCGGGGGACGCCGAGGACGGCCGTGAACACGTCGCGAATCTTCTCGAGGGTGGCCGCGTCAGCCATCGCGCGGGGGCCGGCCGCCGGATTCGCCCCGGTCGAGGCGGATGTGGGCGGGGAGCGGCGGCGCGCCGCCGGAGAGGTCGAGCGTGTAGGAGACTTCCTCCGGGGTCTCGCCGGTCCGCGCGAACCCCGCGTCGCCCAGGAAGCTCTCACAGGGGGCGTTCTTGGGCGTCGGCCGGTAGGATGCCTCCACGCGGCCCACGCCCGCCGCGTGCAGATCCTCGAGGCAGGCCGCCAGGAACGCGTGCTCGACCTTCCGGCCGATCACGCGGCAGGAGAGCAGGAACGTGTCGAGCCGGGCGCGATCGTCCTCGCGCTCGAACAGCGCGAAGCCGACCCACCCCTCGTCGCCGAAACGATCGGAGACGCGCAGGCCCCGGGCGAGGAATCGCCCCGACGCGATCATGCGCGCCAGGTCGGCCTCGGCCAGGCGGTGCGTGGTGAGATTGAACTGGTTCGTGCGCGCCGTGAGCTGGGCGAAGCGGGGAAGGGTCACCACGTCGGGCACCGCCAGGGTTGCGCGGATCTCGAGGCTTCGCAGGAAGTCCTCCTCCGTCTCGAAGCGCGCCCGGGATTTCGTCCGCGCCTGTCCCTCGACCATCATGCGCCCCCGGGTCCGGTCCTCCTCCGTGAGCGCGAGCGCGTCAAACTCGGCCACCTGCGCGAGGGTGCGCTCGTAGAGCGCCGGGTCCCGCGGCACCTCGATCGTGAGCACCTCGGGAGCCATCGCGCGCATCCGCTCGCGCTCGGCCGGGTCGTCGTCCCAGAAGGCCAGCGCGTCCAGCCCGAGGTTCAGCTCGCGGGCAATTTCGCGGATGTTCTCCACCTTGCTCTTCCAGTTGATCCGCATGGCGGCGAAATCACCGGGGCGCAGGATCATCTCCGGGTGGGATTCGAGGGCCTCGATGGCGTCCTCCGGATTGTTGCGGCTGTCGATGGCCAGGAGCACGCCGCGCCGCTGCATCGCCCTGAGCCGGCGCTGGAAGGCCGCGTAGGCGTTCCCCGGCGGCGCGTCGCCAAGCCGGATCCCCGAGAGGCCGTCCTCCCCGACGATCCCGCCCCAGAGCGTGTCGTCCAGATCGAGGACGAGCGCCTTGCGCATGCGCCCGGTGAGCGCCCGCAGGAAGCGCATCGTCTCCCGGGCGAGAGCCTCCATCCCGGATCGCGAGACCTCCATGCGGGCGAGGAACGCCATCTTCGGATCGGTCCAGGCGTCCTTCCCGATGCGTCCCGCGAGGGCCTCCACGTCCACGAGCCAGGCCCCGGCCTGGGCGCGACAGGCGTCCGCGAGGGCCTCATTGGCCGCGGCGAGGGCGGCGCGCTCGCCGAAGACATCGCGCGCGTCGTGCAAGCCGAGAACGGGGCAGGAGGGGATCACGAAGTTGTGCACGAGGAGGATCCCGCGCCCGTGCGCGGCATGCGCGTGGATCAGGGACGCGATCTCGCCGGCGGTGCGCGCCACTTCCGCCCGCCTCCCGTCCGGGGAGAGATCCGGGAAGCGCTCGATCAGTCGCCCGAACAGCGGACCGGGCGCGAGCGCGAGGATCGTGACGTCGGGACTGAAGCGGTGGAGCGCGCTGCCTTCGTTCAGGATCTCCTGGGCGTAGACGCCGAAGGGCGCCACCCAGATCTCGGAAGCGAGCCCCGCGGCCTCCATTTCCCGGGCGAGGAAGTCCTTCAGCGGATCGAGCGTGTGGTTCGAGAGGATCGCGACCCGCAGCGGCGCGCTCACGGCGTCCCTCCTTCCAGGGACAGCTCGGGCCAGGCCTTCCCGATCTCGCCGGCGAACGTCGACACGTTGCTCCAGGCGAAGGCGCGGGACGCCGAGATCCGCCGCACGTGATCCCAGAAGGCACGCGCGTGGGTGAAGAGCTCTCCCTCGTGGGAGGGGAGCGCGACGAAGAGGGGACGATCCGG
>JBGPLH010000373.1:0-2753 GCA_041486365.1 Thermodesulfobacteriota bacterium
ATCACGCCCTGGGCGTCCTTCTCGTCGTAGATCACGAAGCCGGTCGGGATCCCGAGGTGATGGATCTCCTTCCGCAGGATCCGGGCGCAGGTGGAGTGGAAGGTCCCCACCCAGAGGTCCGCCGCCGCCTCCCCCAGCAGACCGCGCAGGCGATCGCGCATCTCGCCGGCGGCCTTGTTCGTGAAGGTGACGGCGAGGATCCGCTCGGGCGGCAGGTTGCGATGCGCCACCAGGTAAGCGATCCGGTAGGTGAGCACTCGGGTCTTGCCGCTGCCGGCCCCCGCCACGATGAGCAGCGGCCCCTCGCCGTGCGTGACCGCCTCCCGCTGGGGCGGGTTCAGGAACTTCAGGAAATCGGGTTCGGGCATCGCGCGCCTTGCCAGGGCCGGAGGTCTCCCGCGAAGCGGGAGCCGACTCTGAGAATGATGGGCAGGAAGAGGACGAATCAGACCTCAATCTAGCCGGGCAGATCGTCATCCTCAACCGTCCGGACGGGGACGGCGGGTGGCGAGAGCGTCCCGGCCTCGGGTGGAGGCGTCCGCAGGCGGTAGATTGCCCGGTTGTAGGCCGTGACGATGTCGCGGCGGGAGAGCATGCCGACGACCCTGCGGCGCTCGTGGACGTCCACGACGGGGAGCCGCTCGATGTTGCGCGAGCCGATCCGTTCGAGGGCGGTGTGCAGATCGTCGCGCTCGGTCACCGTGATCACGTTCCGGCTCATGAGCTCCCGCACGATCAGCACATCCTCCAGGCCCTTCTCGAAGGCCACTTCCCGGATGTCCTGGAAGGAGATCATGCCGGTGAGCCGACCCGCCGTGTCCACCACCGGGAAGTCGATCTCCCGGCTGTGGGCGAGGAGATCGAGAAGATCGCCGAACTTCATCGTCTCGGGGACCGTCTGCACCTCCCGCGTCATCGCGTCCCGCACCGTCAGGACCCGGAGCAGATTCTGCTCGTGCGTCAGGCGCAGGTTGATCCCCCGCCGGGCGAGCTTCATCGTGTACACGGACTCCTTCGCGTAGCGCCGGGCGATGATGGCGCTGATCGCGCAGGCCAGCATCACGGGCAGGATCGTCTGGTAGTTGTTCGTGACCTCGAAGGCCATGAGCAGCGCCGTGAGCGGCGCCTGGGCCGCGCCCGCGAGCACCGCGCCCATCCCGATCAGGGCATACATCCCCGGCGCGGCCGTGTAGCCCGGCATGATCGCCTCCACGCCGTGGCCCACGATGCCTCCGAGCGCCGCGCCGATGAAGAGCGCCGGCGCGAAGGCCCCTCCCGAACCGCCCGAGCCGATGCTGATGCAGGTGGCCACGAGCTTCATCCCCACGAGCAAGGCGAGGAGCGTCCAGGTCAGGCGCCCGAAGAGCATGTCGGTCATCGTCGCGTAGCCACCCCCGAGCACCCAGGGAACGAGGAGCCCCATCGCGCCGACCGCGAGGCCGCCGAGCGCGGGCCTGAGGGGGGTCCAGAGGGGGATCTTCTCGAAGCTATCCTCGGAGAACGCGAGCGCCTTGATGAAGAGAGCCGCGATGAGGCCCGCGAGGACGCCGATGAGGAGCCAGAAGGGGATCTCGGCGAGCACCGCGTGCACCTCGAAGGCGGGCGCCTCGAAGGAGGGGTAGTTCCCGAGGCGCGATTGCGCCACGGCGGTGCCCATGACGGCGGCGAGCACGATGGGCGCGAAGGTCGCCAGCTCGAAATCGCCCAGGATCACCTCGAGCGAGAAGATCGCCCCGGCGATGGGGGCATTGAAGATCGCGCCGATCCCCGCCGAGGCGCCGCAGCCGGCGAGCGTGCGGAGCTGTCGGGGATTCGCGCCGAGCACCTGGCCGATCTTCGAGGCAATCGACGCGCCGATCTGGACGATGGGCCCCTCGCGCCCCACCGAGCCCCCCGAGCCGAGCGTCAGGGCGGAGGCGATCGTCTTCACGAGGCCCACGCGTCCGCGGATCACGCCGCCCTGCAGGGCGACCGCCTCCATCACTTCCGACACGCCGTGCCCCTTGGCCTCCCGTGCGAAGATGTGGATCACGAGGCCCGTGAGGAGGCCGCCGAGGGCCGGGACCAGCATCACGCGGTACCAGGGGACGTGCCGGAGGATCTCGAAGGGGCGGAGCGCCTCCCCGAAGAAGGCGTACTCCATCAGCTCGACGAGCACGATGAAGAGCACCGCGGCGTAGCCGACCACGACGCCGGTCCCCATCCCGAGCAGCATCATCTGCGTCTGCTCGGAGAGATGCGTCTGGTCCAGAAGAGGCCGCCGCATACCCGTGCTCCCCCGCGCGGAACGCCCCCGGACGGGGGCGTCGTGGGATCACTCTAGGCCGTCGGAACGGGAGATCACAAGGTTGCGGAATGCTCGGCAGCGCCGCCGCGGCCGGCAGTCGGCCCGCAAGCTCGACCTTGTCTTTTCCCCGCATCGCCCCCTCGTGCACCGAGTCGGACATACCGTTTTCCCCGAGTGCGGTCTCCCGCAGTATACTGGCTCCCGGACGGAGTCTACTCACATGTCGGTTCTCGGATACCTCTACACCTGCGCGATCCGCTCGCGGTGCCCCTGCTGCGGCCGGGGATCCCTCTTCCGCGGCTGGCTCACCTTCCGCAAGGCGTGTCCCGCCTGCGGGCTCGTCTTCGAGCAGTGGGTCGGCGACTGGACCACGCCCACCTGGATCGCGCACTCCGCGGGGTTCCTCGCGGCGATGGGGATGTTCACCTGGATGTTCATCACGGGGCGGTTCATGGAGGGCCCCGTC
>JBGPLH010000374.1:0-2745 GCA_041486365.1 Thermodesulfobacteriota bacterium
CAGCGTTTCCGCAAGCTCCTTCGCGTCGGCGTTCTCGAGGTAGTAGACGTGGATGCGGCCGCGGCCCGTCTGGTAGTCGAGCCGGCGGATCAGCCCGCGGATGTCGTCTATCTGGCGCGGGCTGGCGAGAATGATCAGCGAGTTGGTCCGATCGTCGGTGATGATCTTCGGGCCGCTCTGCCCGGGCTGGCCGGGGATCCCCCCCTGCCGGAGCCGCCGCACGAGCCCGCCGCCGCCCCCCTGCTGCTGCCCCTCGCCGAAGACCTGCGAGATCTCCTCGGCGATGTCCGCCGCCGCGGCGTACTTGAGCACGATGATCTCGAGCGTCTCCTGGTAGGAAGCGACGTCGACCTGCCGGATGATGTCGAGGATCTTGTTGATGTTGTAGGAGGAGTCCGAGAGGATGATCGTGTTCGTGGGCGCGTAGGGGATCATGCTCGCGTCTCGCGAGACGAGCGGCTTCAAGGAATTGGAGATGTCCGTCGCGTCCACGTAGCGGAGCGGGATGAGGCGCGTCACGTAGGTGTCACGCTCGGGGACCGGCGATCCCTCCGGGTAGGTCGCGATGTTCCCTTCCTTGGCCTCCCGCAGCGGGACGATCTTCAGGAACTTCCCCGCGGGCACCGTCGCGAATCCCTTCACGTTCAGCACCGACTCGAAGACCTTGTAGGCTTCGGGGATGGTGACCTTGCCGGGAGAGATGATCGTGATCTTTCCCCGAACGCGCTCGTCGAGGATGAAATTCTTCCCGGTGATCTCGCTGATCTGCTTGACGACGTCCTGGATGTCGGCGTCGGCGAAGTCGAGGTTCACGAGGTTGCCGTCGACGGCGATGCGCCCGGCGCCCTGGCCGGAAGGCGCGGCGCCCGGGGGCAGTCCGAATCCCGGCGGCGGCGCGACGCCCGGGAAGGTCGGCGTCGGGACCGGCACTTCCACCGGCGGGGAGGGCTCGGGGGGCTCGGGCGGAGGTGGCTCCTCGGGTGCGGGCTCGACCTCGTCGGGCGAGGGGATGCCGCCCGGGATCCCGGTGTCGACGGGGTTCTCCTGGTCCACCTGGTCGGAGGGGACCTCCGGGACCACCACGCCCGGCTGGTCCTGGGCGCGCGCGACATCGGGCGACAGGAACGGGAAGGCCGGCGCCATCCAGAGGCCGGCCGCGATTACCCATCCCAAGACGGCTCCGAGGGCCGGCCTGGATCCCACCATGCTAGCTCTCCCCCTGAAAGGTGACGGTCGTTTGTTCGTTGCCGCGCTGGACCTGAAGCGTGATCTGCCCCTTCGCCGATCCCTTGATCGCGTCGTAGAGCTGCTGTACGCCCGCAAGCGGCTGCCCGTTCACCGCCCGCACGACGTCGCCGTTGCGAAGCCCCGCCTGCGACCACTTCGAATCGGTGGACAAGCCGAACACCCGCAGCCCGTCGATTTTGCCCAACTGGAAGTGCGGTAACACCCGGAAGTCCCGGTTCATGGAATTCAACTGCCCTAGGATGCTGAGCTCGCCCATCCGGTTGCCTCTAGCACCCTGGACGGGAACCTGCGTGGGGGGCGGGGCGAAACCGCGCAGGCCCCCCGGGGCCGCGGTGATCCCCGAGCGGATCCCCTGGCCGAACGCGGTCAGCGGCGCGATGCCCGGCGCCTTCGGGGCGTTCTGATCCTCGTAAAGGGACAGGGCCTCGTGGACCCCGTTGCGCAACACGATCACGCGTTCGCGCTCGATCCTCACGACCTGGGCCTCGTTCATCACCGTGTCCTTCAGGTGGTAGATATCGCTCGTCTGGGCGGTCTGGTCCTGGATCGTCGCGGAGGATCTGTTCTCGTCGACGAACACCACGGTGGCGATGAGCTTGGCCTGAAGGGGGGACTCCTCGACGGTCTCCGGAACATCCTCGGGCTTCGGTTCAGTCTTCTCCACCAGGTTGGCCTTGAATAGGTTCCGGTCGAGAATCGGCTGGTAATACGCGAAGACCCGCGGGGAGGAAGACACCTGGAAGGTCGGCCCGGATGACGCCGCCGCCGGCGCCTGGCTCGCATCGGGGCGCCTCAGATTGTGCACCACGCGTGCGGCCACGTAAGCGCAGAAGATCACGAGGATCAGGTTCAGCGCCCCGAGCAAATTGGCGGTCGTGACTTGGAGGAAGCGGGCCATGTATGGTTTCCGGGACTCTATCCCAGGCAATCCCGAGGGTCAACGACCGCCGGCTCATGAGCGCGGTCGGGGGGCGCCCCGGGCCCGGCGCACCCGTCCGACGGCGATCACGGGACGGCGGCGACGGGTGATGTGTATAATGATCCGGCAGAATGCGGGAGAGGAAATTAGCGGGCGGTTAGGCGCTCATTAGAACCGATTAAATCCTCCCCTATCCCGCTGACTTATCTTCGTATCGGCCTCCGGATCCCGAAACTTGTGTGCGTCACCTCCGGAAGCCTCCGACAAGCAGGTGCAGATCGTGACGAGCGAGAGCGCACTCCCCCTACAAATGCCTTCCGGCCGCGCGCGCCGCGCCCGACGTTGGCTGCCGCTCCTGGCGGCCCTCGCCCTCGTCGCCGCGGAGGCGGCCTGGCAGGTGCATGCCCACGTGGGGCGAGAGCCACTCATCCGGCTCTCCCTCCCGAGCCTTGCCACCCAGCGCCGGTACGGGGCCACCGAGGTGGCTATCGACTTCGCGCCCTACTCGCGCCCCGCCACCCTCAAGGTCACTCTTGTTCGCATCCGCCCCGGGGGCCGGGACGAAGAAACCGAGGTCA
>JBGPLH010000375.1:0-2741 GCA_041486365.1 Thermodesulfobacteriota bacterium
CGCCATCTCCTCCATCGACGCCATCTGCTCCTGCGTGGCCGCGGTCACTTCCTGCGTGGCGGCGGCGTTGTCCTCGGCCGCCTTCGCGATCTCGTCGGCGTTGGCCACGAGCTTGTCGGCGTCGGCGGTCTGCCGATCCGTCCAGCCCGTGATGTCCTCGACGCGCGTCGCCACCTCGGAGATGCTCGTCTGGATGTCCTCGAGGAAGCGGTTGATGGTGTTCATGTCCTCCCGTCCCTCGTCCAGGGCGGCGCTTCCCGCGCGCATCTTCTCGATGGCCTGGCGGCTCTCGGAATCGATCTCCTCGAGCAGCGTCGTGATCTGCTCGGCGCTCTTGGCGGCGTTGTCCGCGAGTTTTCGCACCTCCTCCGCCACGACGGCGAAGCCGCGCCCGTACTCACCGGCGCGCGCAGCCTCGATCGTGGCGTTGAGCGCCAGGAGGTTCGTGCGCTGGGCGATCTTCGTGATCACGTCGGTGATCTTGTGCACGTGCCGTGTCTTCTCCCCGAGCGCGTACAGGGCTTGCCCCGACTCGTCCACCTGCTCGAATACGCCCCGCAGCTTCTCCGTGGCGAGCTTTGACAGCCGACAGCCCGACTGCGCCGTTTCCCGGGCGCGCGCCGATGTTCCCGTGGCCACCCGGGCGCTCTCCGAGGCGGTCCGGACCGTCTCGGCCATGTTCCGGATCAGCGCGTTCACCCGCTCCACCATGTCGGTCTGCACCCCCGACGCCTTGGAGACGCTTTCCATCGAGGAAGAAATCTCCTCCGTGGAGGCGTTCACCTCCTGGGCGGAGGAGGACAGGCTCTGCGCCATCGTGGACACCTCCACCACGGTGGCCGTGAGGTGCCCGGCCAGCTCCTGGAGGCTCTTCAGCATGTCGTTGATCGCCTCGGCGATATCGGCGGTCTCGTCCACGCAGACCTGGCGGACGATCACCACGGGCTTCGTGAGGTCTCCGGCGGCGATCTGCTCCGTGGACGCGCGGATCTGGCGGAACTGCTTCGTGATACCACGGGAGAAGAACGAGCCGATCACCAGGCCCACGAGGATCGCCGTGGCCACCGATCCTAGCTCGCCGATCACCCCCGTGATCGCCAGCTTCGCGAACGCGTGGGGGACCGCGAGGACCGAGATGATCACCATCACGAATCCCGCGATGAACTTGTATGCGATGGGCACCCGCATCCCGTGCTCCTCTTCAGGGCTTGCGCTCGTGGATCCGCTCGCGCGCGCAGCACGTGTCGAACAGACGGCGCGCGGGGGGGATCAGGATCTCGGCCTTTCCCAGGATCAGGAACCCTCCCGGTGCGAGCAGGCGGTGGAAGGCCGCGAAGATCGTGTCCTGCTGCTCACGCGTGAGGTAGATCAGCATGTTCCGGCAGATGATCAGATCCTGGGGCTCCAGGGGCTGCGTCCGGAACGCGTCGGCCGCCTCGAATCGCACCATCGACCGGATCGCCGGCGCGACCGACCATCCCCTGCCTTCTTTTCGGAACCACCGCGCGCGCCGCTCCGGCGACACCTCGCGCAGCCGCGCTTCCTCGTACACGCCTTCACCCGCCCGTCCAATCATCTCCCCGTCGAGGTCCGTCCCGACGATCTCGACCCGGACGCGCCGCACGGCGGGGCGCTCCTCCATGTACTCTCGGAACACGATGGCCAGCGAGTAGGGTTCCTCGCCGCTCGCGCAGCCGACGCTCCACGCCCGGATCGGGCGGTGCAGGGGACGCCGCGAGGTACCCTCCTCACTGCCGAACAGCCGCGGCAGGCACACCTCGCGGATCCGCTCGAAGCACCCCGGGTTCCGGAAGAATTCGGTGACGTTGATCGTGAGCGCCGCGAGGAAGCGCGTGACCTCTCCCTCCTCGGCCGAGAGCACCCGGAGATACTCCGCGAGGCTCGCGCAGCGCCGCGCGCGGAGCCGCACAGCGAGCCGCCGCTCCACGCACTTGTTCTTGTACGCGGCCAGGTCCACACCCAGCCGGACCCGCACGATGCGGCGCAGCTCGGCCCAGGCCGGTTCGTCCTCCAGGGATCCCGTGCCCGGCCCAGCCGGTTCCGCCGTACCCATGGGGAGGTATATCGGCAAAAGGCGCGTGGGCCTTAGC
This sequence comes from Thermodesulfobacteriota bacterium, assembly GCA_041486365.1. Classification (GTDB taxonomy): domain Bacteria; phylum JAUYMQ01; class JAUYMQ01; order JAUYMQ01; family JAUYMQ01; genus JBGPLH01. Next base: position 2,112 of record JBGPLH010000375.1, read on the forward strand.
AAAATCGGCGTTGAGGCGGGGTGGAAAGGTTCCTGCGAAGGGGGTTGTTTCTACGGGCGAAAATGCTCGAAACCGCCGCGGGGAAGATCGATCACCCTGCCCTCCCCGTCCAGGATCTCGAGGCGACCGGCGGCCGGGGTGATCGTCCCGATGCGGGCGACGGGCAGACCGAGGACCCGGGAGAGGACGGCGGCCTCGGAGGAAGGGGGGCCGGTGAACAGCAGCTCGTAGTCCTCGCCGCCCGCCAGGGCGAGGCGGAGCGGGTCTGAGCCGAGGAGGCGGCAGACGCTTCTGAGCGCGGGGGAAAGCGGGACGGCGCCGGCATCCAGGCGGGCGCCGGCGCCCGAGGATTCGAGGATATGGCCCAGGTCCGCCGCGACGCCGTCGGAGACGTCGATCATCGCCGTCGCGAGCCGCCCGCCGGCGAGGCGACGGCCTGCCGGAAGCCGCGGCTCCGGATCGAGGTGGCGCGCCTCCAGATGTTCGCGTACCGCCTTCTCCTCCGTGGAGATCGTCCCCGGCGTTTCGCTGCCGGCAACATCGGCCGTGAGCAGCGCGAGACCCGCCGCCGACTCGCCGGGCCACCCGGTGAGGAAGATCGCGTCCCCCGCCCGGGCGCCCCGCCGGTAG
>JBGPLH010000376.1:0-2730 GCA_041486365.1 Thermodesulfobacteriota bacterium
CTTCACGAGGGCCTTTGGGCGCGGGACAGCGTATCAGGACTTGTCGGCCCGTTCCTCTTCAGAACGGCCCTCGCTTTACGAGGGCCTTTGGGCGCGGGACAGCGTATCAGGACTTGTCGGCCCGCGCTCCGCGCGGGACCTCCGGGTGGAGGCGAGGCAGAGGAAGGCGAGGAGGCCGTGGGAGCTCTGGACGCTTGGGATACGCGTCGGCGGTCGAGGAGAAAGCGTCCGGTGGCGAGGTGCATCGGGGTGATCGGGGTTGCGGTTCTCTCGGTGGCGCTTGTCTCCGCCCCTCCCGCCCGCTCGGAAGAGGGCTCCCCTTCGCCTGCGGCAGAGCCGGGTCCTGGCGCGTCTGCGGTGGCAGCGCCGTCCCCTGCCTCGGCGCCTCCTGAAAATCCGGCCCCGCCTGCTCAGAGCCGATCCTCACATTCCAAGAGCCGGCCCTCGCTTCGCTCGGGGCTGGAGAGCCCGGGACCTCCGGGCGCGGCACCGCCGGAAGAGCGCCCCGCGCCGCGCGTTACCGCGACAGGGACCCGGGGAATCGAGTCGCTCCTCTCCCAGGGCACCCAGGCGGTGCGCCGCGGGGCGCTGCCGGAGGCCATCGGCCGGCTCGAGGCCGCGCTCGACCTCGCGCGGGAGCAGGCGCCGCTGGAGGCGCGGCGCTTCCTGCTCGTGCAGGAGGAGCCTCCCGGATTCGGCCAGTACCTCCCCCGCTCCTCGAACCTATTCTCCCCCGGGGAGGAGATGCTCTTCTACCTCGAGCCGGTGAACTACACCTTCCGGCGCAAGGGCGATCTCTTCGAGGCCTGGCTCAAGGTGGACGTGAACCTGCTGCTTCCCGACGGGACGGTCATCTACGGGAAGCGGAATTTCTTTGAACAGATCTTCTCCGCCCGATCGAGGATCCACGATCTCTATCTCAACCTTTCGCTCGAGGTATCCGGGCTGGACGAGGGGGTGTACCGCGTGGAATACGTGGTGAAGGACGGTTTTTCGAGGAAGGAGTGCGCAGTGCACCAGGACGTCGTGATCCGGGAGCCCGAACCGGTGCTAAACCCATGATTCGCGCCGGGAGGCCTTCCCGAAAGGCCGAGGCCCTCGATCCGTTCATCGCGATGGACGTGATGGAGCGCGCCCATCGGATGGAGGCCGAGGGAGCGGACATCGTCCACCTCGAGGTGGGCGAGCCCGGCTTCGACACGCCCGCCTGCGTCGTGGACGCCGGGATCGCGGCCCTGCGGGAAGGGCGGACCCACTACACCGACAGCCTCGGGATCCCGCCCCTGCGGGAGGCCGTGGCGGCGGAGACGAAGGCGCGTACGGGAGTGGACCTCGACCCGGCGCGGGTGGTGATCGCCTCCGGCTCCTCGCCCGCGATGCTCCTGCTCTTCGCGGCGATCCTCGACCCGGGCGACGAGGTGATCCTTCCCGATCCCCACTACGCCTGTTACCCGAACTTCATACGTTTCTTCGACGGCGTGCCCGTCCCCGTTCGCACGGAGGAAAGGGAGGGCTTCCAGCTCGATCCGGACGCCGTGCGCGCGCGAATCACGCCCCGGACCCGTGCGATCCTGATCAACTCCCCCGCCAACCCGACGGGCACGGTGCTCTCGGCCGAGCGGCTGCGCGCCCTCGCGGCGCTCGGGCTGCCGATCATTTCGGACGAGGTCTACCACGGGCTCGTTTACGAGGGAGAGGCGCGGTCGGCGCTGGAGTTCACGGAGAACGCATTGATCGTCGACGGGTTCTCGAAGCTCTACGCGATGACCGGTTGGAGGCTCGGCTACCTGATCGTCCCGACCGACACGCTCCGGACGATCCAGAAGCTGCAGCAAAACTTCTTCATTTCGCCCAATTCCTTCGTCCAGTGGGGCGGCGTGGCCGCGCTGCGCGAGGCGGGGCCCGACGTGGCGAGGATGCGCGGGACCTACGCCCGGCGAAGGCCCCTCCTGATCGAGGGACTGCGGCGGCTGGGGTTCGGGATCGCGGTTCCTCCCACGGGGGCCTTCTACGTCTTCGCCAACGCGCGCCACCTCGATCCCGATTCCAATCGGCTCGCCTTCGAGCTGCTCGAGAAGGCCCGCGTCGGGGTGACCCCCGGTGTTGATTTCGGGGAAGGGGGCGAGGGCTATCTCCGCTTCAGCTACGCCGCGTCCGAGGAACGGATCCAGGAAGGCCTCGCGCGCCTGGAGGCGTACCTAGCCCGGCGAAGCGGCCGGCCCGCGCCATGAAGATCCTTCGCGCCGAGTTCGCCGGCGCCGTTCACGCCCCCGGCCGCTATCCGGCTCCCACACTCCCCGAGATCGCCTTCTCCGGCCGCTCCAACGTCGGCAAGTCCTCCCTCCTGAACGCGCTCCTCCACCGCAAAGCCCTGGCCCGCACGAGCCGCACACCGGGCCGGACCCAGGCGATCCACTTCTACCGCGTCAACGATCGTTTCCTCTTCGTCGATCTGCCGGGGTACGGCTACGCGCGCGCGCCGGAAGCGCTCCGGCGCTCCTGGCGCCCGCTCGTCGAGGGATACCTCGAGGGGCGTTCATCGCTCCGGGCGGTCGTGGTGATCCTCGACATCCGCCACGACCCGGCCGAGGGAGACGTGGAGCTCATCGAGTACCTCGCCCACCACGCGATTCCCGCCATCGTGGTTCTGTCGAAGGCCGACAAGCTGCCGCGGGGGCGCCAGGCCGCCCAGGCCCTGTCGATCACGCGGGCGCTGGCCGCCTGCCCGGA
>JBGPLH010000377.1:0-2712 GCA_041486365.1 Thermodesulfobacteriota bacterium
GAGCCACCATGATCGAGCGCTGGAGCGTCCACCCGAGCATCCCGATCGGCCTGGGGGTCCTCGTCCTGGCCTGGGGCCTGGGCATCGGTCCCCTCCGGCGCCGCTACGGTCTCGGCCCGCCGGTGGATGGGCTCCGCAAGGCCACCTTCGGCCTCGGGATCGCCACGTTCTTCCTGGCCCTCACGGGCCCGATCCACGATCTCAGCGACAGCTACCTCTTCCTGGTGCACATGCTCCAGCATCTGGTCATCACGCTGATCGCCCCGCCGCTCATTCTCCTGGGCACGCCGGACTGGCTGGTCCGCCCGTTGCTCCGGCCGCCGGCGGTGGCCCGCGCCTTCCGGTTCCTCACGCGCGCTCCCGTGGCCTACCTCCTCTACACCGGTACACTCGCGGTGTGGCACGTGCCACGATTCTACGGCGAGACGCTGATCGATCTGCCGACGCACATCTTCGAGCACCTGCTCTTCATCGCGACGGCCTTCCTCGCCTGGTGGCCCGTGCTCTCGCCGATCCGCGAGATGCGCCTGCGGCCGCCCCTCCAGGTGTTCTACCTGATCCTGCTCACGCTGCCGATGAAGGGGCTCGGCGCGGCGCTCACGATGCAGGGGGACGTCCTGTATCCGGCCTACGCGCTGGCCCCGCGGGTTTACGGGATCAGCCCGATGGACGACCAGAAGATCGGCGGGCTGCTCATGTGGCTTCCCTCCGGATCGGTTCTCTGGGGGGCGGCGGCCATCGTGTTCTATCGCTGGTGGCAAGGGGAGCAGAATTCGGAGGAAGCGGCAGCGGAGGCCCGCGAGGCGGAGGCCAAGGCTTCCGCGGTGAAGCCCGCATGACGCGCGCGGCGGCCATGGCGGTGCTCTGGGCCGCGCTCGTCGCCCTGGCCCTGGCCGCCTGCGGGCCGGGGACGGAAAACTACGACGCCGCCGGCAGGGTGAAGCGGATGGACGCGCCGTCCCGGCAGATCACGATCGCACACGAGGAGATCCGGGGCTTCATGCCGGCGATGACGATGAACTTCGACGTGGCCCCGGACGTGCCGCTCGACCAGGTCCACCCCGGGGACCGGATCCGGTTCCGGCTGGAGCGCAGCGCGACACGGCTGCGGATCACCGCGATTCAGATCGCGTCGGCCGCGGCGTCCTCGTCGTCGTCCCGTTTCGAAGGCGGGAACGGCGAGGAGGAGGGGGATCTTGCGCCTCTCAGGACCGAGCCTGCGCCGGAAATCCGGCTCACGGACCAGGACGGGCGTCCCTTCACGCTCTCCTCGCTGCGCGGCGATGCGGTGCTGCTCGATTTCATCTTCACGCGCTGCACGGGCCCCTGTCCGATCCTCACCGCGGCGCACGTGAGGCTCCAGCAACGGCTCGGGGAATCCCTGCGCGGGAAGGTCCGCTTCGTCTCGGTCACCATCGATCCGGCGTACGACACGCCCGGGCGTCTCAAGCAGTACGCCCGCGAGCAGGGCGTGGATCTCGGGAGCTGGTTCTTCCTCACGGGGACGCCGGAGCAGATCGAAGAGGTCCTCAAGGCCTACCACGTCGGCCGGCTCCGGGACCAGGAAGGGGGCCTCAGCCACACCGTGGTAACCTACCTCATCGATGCGCAGGGGCGAATACGGCGCCCCTATCTCGGGCTCGAGGTCGCGCCGGACCGGCTGCTGGCCGACCTTTCGGAGGCCCTCTCATGAACCGTTCCAGGGTTGCCCTCTCCGCGTTGCTCTTCCTCGCGCTCCTGATGCCGGCAGTGCAGGGCTGCCACCGGATCCATCCGAACGACGTGGCCGCCCGCGTGGCGGATCTCGAGCGGCGTCTCACGACGACCTGCGCCTGCCATCCGCGCAAGATCGAGGGCCTGCCGATCCAGGGGCAGATACGCGCGGATCTCGCGGCGTGGATTCGGGAAGGGAAGGGGGACGATGAGATCCTGTGGCTCGCCTTCGCCCGCTACGGGAGCGCGCTGCTCGCCGCGGGGATCCAGAATCTCGAGGGGGAGTTCCTCGTGGCAATGGGCGTGGTGGCATTCATCCTTGTCTCGGCCTTCGCGATCCTCGTCGCGCACCTTCTGCGCGGGCCTTCCCCGCCCGGCGCGACGAACGAAGGCGCGCCGGTCTGAGGTCCCCGCGGGAGACCGCGGGCTCCCGGCGCGCGCTTGCTTCCGCCGTCCGTGTCGGCTACCTTGCAGCGCATCCAGACCATTCCATAGGCACGAGGAGGAGAGCACCGGAGGAGGAGAGCACCGATGGCGAGAGGCTCGAAGAAGGTGCCGATGCGCGGAGCGAAGGGCTCCGCCCCCGCCGCGTCGGCGAAAGCGACCGGGAAGAACAGCCTCACGATCACCGACAACCGGACGGGCCGCGGCTACGAGATCGAGATCATCGATCGCCAGGCGATCCGCGCCCAGGATCTCCGCCAGATCAAGGTGAGTCCCGACGACTTCGGGATGATGAGCTACGACCCGGCCTTCACGAACACCGCGTCGTGCAGGAGCCGGATCACCTTCATCGATGGGGACAAGGGGATCCTCGAGTACCGCGGCTACCCGATCGAGGAGCTCGCGGAGAAGTCGACCTATCTGGAGGTGGCGTACCTGCTGATCTACGGCGACCTGCCGACGCGGGCCCAGCTCGAGGACTGGCGGCGGAACATCACGCTCCACACCTTCACGCACGAGAACATCAAGAAGTTCATGGACGGCTTTCACTACGAC
>JBGPLH010000378.1:0-2698 GCA_041486365.1 Thermodesulfobacteriota bacterium
GCGCCCTTCTCGAGTCCAATCGCAACTTCCAGCTCCGCATCCGGGACCGGGAGCGAAAGCTCCTGAACAAGATCCGGGAGGCCCTCGAGCGACTCGAGGCGGGGTCCTTCGGGATCTGCGAGGAGTGCGGCGAGGGGATCAGCATCGAACGGTTACGGGTCCGACCCGTGACGACCCTCTGCATCCGCTGCAAGACGCGCATGGAAGCCATCGAGCGCCGGCTCGGCGCATCCTGACCGAATCACCTCGCCACGATCCTCTCTGAACACCAGCCCGGAGGCCCGAACCATGTCCAAGATCGCGCGAATCCAGGCCCGCGAGATCCTCGATTCGCGAGGCAACCCGACGGTGGAAGTCGAGGTCACGACGCGCGACGGCGCGACGGGCCGCGCCGCGGTCCCCTCGGGGGCGAGCACCGGCTCGCGGGAGGCGCTGGAGCTGCGCGACGGCGGCAGGCGCTACCTCGGCAAGGGGGTGCGCAAGGCGGTGGAGAACGTTGCGCGGAAGATCGCCCCGTCGATCCGCGGGATGGAGGTCACGAAGCAGGCGGAGATCGATCGGAAGATGATCGCGCTGGACGGCACGGAGTCCAAGTCGCGGCTCGGCGCCAACGCGATCCTCGGCGTCTCCATGGCCGTCGCGAAGGCGGCCGCCCTCGAGCGCGGGAAACCGCTCTACGCGTCCCTCGGCGGGCCGGGCGCGAACACGCTTCCCGTGCCGTTGATGAACATCCTGAACGGCGGCGCGCACGCCGACAACAACGTCGACTTCCAGGAATTCATGATCGTGCCGCTCGGCTTCCGCCGCTTCCCGGAGGCCCTCCGGGCCGGCGTGGAGGTATTCCACACGCTGAAGGGCGTCCTCCGGGCGAAGGGGCTCTCGACCGCCGTGGGCGACGAAGGGGGCTTCGCGCCGAACCTCCGGTCGAACGTCGAGGCGATCGAGATGATCCTCGAGGCCATCACCAAGGCGGGCTACGCGCCCGGCAAGCAGGTGGCGCTGGCGCTCGACGTGGCGGCGAGCGAGTTCCGGGAAAACGGGAAGTACCGGTTGGCGGCCGAGGCGAGCCCCGTGAAGACGTCCGACGAGCTCGTGGCGATGTACGACGACATGGTGAAGCGCTACCCGGTGATCTCCATCGAGGACGGGCTCGCCGAGGACGACTGGGACGGCTGGGTGACATTGACGCGGGCGCTCGGCGATAGGGTGCAGCTCGTGGGCGACGACAACTTCGTGACCAACCCGAAGATGCTCGAGGAAGGGATCCGGCGGGGCGTGGCGAACGCGATCCTGATCAAGCTGAACCAGATCGGGACCGTGACCGAGACGCTGGAGACCATGGCGCTCGCGAAGCGTGCCGGCTACGCGGCGGTCGTGTCGCACCGCTCGGGCGAGACGGAGGACGTGACGATCGCGGACCTGGCCGTGGCCACCGGGTGCGGGCAGATCAAGACGGGATCGCTGTGCCGGACCGACCGCGTGGCGAAGTACAACCAGCTCCTCCGGATCGAGGAGGCCCTGGGCGCCCGGGCCCGCTACGCCGGCCCAGCGGCCTTTCGCAGGGGTCCCTCCGGCCGCCGACCCCGCCCGTAAGTCCTCATAATTCTTGTGACGGCCCGGGTGGGCGTGCTACGATGGCCACGGTCGTCCTCCAATCCGTTTTCCTGTCCCACGAGACTCCCGGGCGGGCTCCGGAAGCCCCTGGGCCTGGCGTGGGCCGGTTTTCTCCATCCTGACCCGGACAGAGGGCATCGCGTTGCTGGTGAAGAAGGCGATCATCCCCGCGGCCGGCCTGGGCACGCGGTTCCTGCCGGTCACGAAGGCGGTTCCCAAGGAACTGCTCCCGATCGTCGACAAGCCCTCCATCCAGTACATCGTCGAGGAAGCGGTCGCCGCGGGGATCGAGGACGCGATCTTCGTGGTCTCCAGCGGCAAGGACGCGATCCTCGACCACTTCGACTACAGCTACGAGATCGAGGAGACGCTGCGGCACCGGGGGAACGAGGAGCTGCTGAAGCGGGTGGAGCGGCTGCACGACCTCGTCTCGATCGTCTCGGTGCGGCAGAAGCGGCCGCTGGGCCTCGGGCACGCGATCCTCACGGCGAAGGACGTCGTCGGCGAGGAGCCCTTCGCCGTGATGCTCGGCGACGACCTCGTGGACGCCGAGGTGCCCTGCATCAAGCAGATGATGAGCGTCTTCGCCCGCACCCATATGGCGGTCGTGGCCGTCATGCGGGTGCCGAAGGCGGACGTGCACCGCTACGGGATCGTGAAGGGCAGCCCAGCGGGCCCGCGGATGATCCGCGTGGAGGAGATGGTGGAGAAGCCGCCCGTGGACGAGGCGCCCTCGGACCTCGCGATCATCGGGCGCTACATCCTTCCGCCGGACATCTTTCCGATCCTCGAGCGGACGGCTCCGGGCCGCGGCGGCGAGATCCAGATCACCGACGCGCTCTCGACGCTGGCGAAGGAGAAGGGCGTCATCGCCTATGAGTTCGAAGGGGACCGCTACGATGCGGGGGACCAGCTCGGTTTCCTGAAGGCCAATGTGGTCTTCGGGCTGCGGCAGCGGGAGATCGGGCCCAGGCTCGAGAAGTTTCTTCGGGAACTGCTCCGCGAAAAGTGAGCGCGCGCGCCGCCCTGCGGGCGGTGCGTGCCGAAGGACGTTCGGACGCCCCCGGTGGCGCCGGAATCAAGC
>JBGPLH010000379.1:0-2695 GCA_041486365.1 Thermodesulfobacteriota bacterium
GAGGGCGTTTCCGGGGCGACCAGATTCTTCTCTGATTCTGGTCAAGTGAAAGTGAATCCGGCTCAGGAATATGGCGGTGAGTCGGTCCTGGAGCAGGTAGGGGGAAAAAAAGCGGCCCGGCCAAGAGACCGGACCGCCCCGGATAGCTGGTGGTCCCTACGGGAATCGAACCCGTGTTACCGACGTGAGAGGCCGGTGTCCTAACCGCTAGACGAAGGGACCGTCCTTCGGCCTTCTGGGAAGGCAAGCGGCGCCACCGGTCGGGGGGCGCCAGAAAGTTTGGCTGGGGGACTAGGATTCGAACCTAGGTTAACGGGGCCAGAACCCGCCGTCCTGCCGCTAGACGATCCCCCAGCAGCCTCGCCTGTATATCAAAAGCCCGGCGCGCCCCGCAAGAGGGATGACGTGCAGTCCAAATCGCGGAGGCCTCAATCCGGCTTCGGCCGGTTCTCCTCCGTTGATTTTTCGATATATGCCAGCGCGCGACGCAACCGCGCCACCGTCTTCTCCCGCCCCATGAGCGCCACGACCTCGAAGATCCCCGGGCTCACCGTCCTGCCCACGAGCGCCGCGCGCACCGGCTGGGCCACCTGGGCGAGCTTGATCCCGTACTGCTCCGCGATCTCCCGGAACACCGGTTCCACCGCGTCGGGCCGGGTGTCGGTCATGCCGGCGATTCGGGCCGCCACCTCGGCCAACGGGCCCATGACGCCTTCCGTGAGGAGCTTCGCCGCGGCCGGCGCGTACGTGATCTCCTCGGCAAGGAACGGGAGAAGCATCTCGGCCATCTCCACGAGGGTCCGGGTGCGCTCCCGGTGCGCGTCGACCGCGCGCAAGAGCCACGCCTCGTCGCGACCGCCCGGGACGCCGATCGCGGGCGCCTTCAACCGTTCCAGGAAGGGGGCGACGCGTTCCGTCAGCTCCCCGACAGGCGTCTCGCGAACGTGGTGCGCGTTCACCCAGAGCAGCTTCTCGGGGTTGAAGATCGCGGGCGACTTGCCGACGTGCTCGATCGTGAACTTCTCGACGAGCTCCTCGAGCGTGAAGATCTCCTGGTCACCCGCGGACCAGCCGAGCCGCGCGAGGTAGTTGTTCATCGCCGCGGGCAGGTACCCCAGCTCGCGATAGGCCTGGATGCTGGTCGCGCCGTGCCGTTTGGACAGGCGCCCCTTGTCGAGTCCGTGGATCAGGGGCAGGTGCGCGAAGGCCGGCACGGGAGCGCCCATCGCGTGCCACAGCAGGATCTGCTTGAACGTGTTCGGCACGTGATCGTCGCCACGGATCACGTGGGTGATCCCCATGTCCGCGTCGTCCACGGCGCCCGAGAGATAGAAGAGGGGAGACCCGTCGGAGCGCTGTATCACGAAGTCATCGATCTCGGCGTTCTGCTTCGCGAGGGGACCCTTCACGAGATCCGGGAACGCGGTCTCGCCCTCCCCGCTCACGCGGAACCGCACGGCCGCCGGAGCGCCCTCCGGGATGTCCCGGCGATCGCGGCAGCGCCCGTCGTACCCGGGCGTGCGTCCCGCGGCGAGGGCAGCCTCGCGCCGCTGCTTCAGCTCCTCGGGTCCGCAGACGCACCGGTACGCGAGGCCGCGCGACAGCAACGCTTCGACCGCGCGCGCGTACCGCGCCATCCGCTGCGACTGGTAAACGGGCCCCTCCTCCCAGCCGAGCCCGAGCCAGGCGAGGCCGTCCAGGATTCCTTCGGCGGAAACTTCCGTTGAGCGGGCGGCGTCGGTGTCCTCGATCCGGAGGACGTTCACGCCGCCATGATGGCGCGCGTAGAGGAAATTGAAGAGCGCCGTGCGGGCGCTCCCCAGATGAAGGCTCCCCGTGGGACTGGGCGCGAAGCGGACGCGTACTGGCAAGGGGGCTCCGGGGATGGGCTCGGACGCCGGGAGGCGCCGGAGCCGGCGGCGCGTCGCGCGCGGACGGAACGGCGTGGACCGGGACGGGACGGGCAAGAGGATAGGGGTGCGACGCCTCCCTTTCAAGGGCGTCCGGAAGGGCTATCCGAGCGCGAGCCGGATCCCTTCCATCGTGAGGAGGACGGCGAAGGCGCGCTGGAGCGTGACCGCCGGCAGGCGCTGGGCGAAGTTTGCCCCCACGCGCGCCATGAGGATGCTCGTCGGCATCACGCACACGGCCGCGAGCCAGTTCACGTAGCCCGCGGAGAACTCCGGGAGATCGGGCACGCCGCGACCCACGACGAGATTGCGCGCCGTGCCGTACAGCGCGAGGAAGACGATCAGGGCGCTGGAGGTTCCCACGGCCACGTGGATGGGTGTGCCGACCAGGAGGACGAGCATGGGTACCGCGGCCACACCTCCGCCGATCCCGAAGAAGAACGAGAGCGCTCCCGCCACGACGCCCGTCAGCGCGAAGGCGAGCCAGGGCGGCATGGGCGGAGGCCCCGCGCGCGGCTTGGGCGTGAAGAAGGTCATCTGCGCGCTCACGATCACCAGGAGCACGCCGAAGGCCGTCTTGAGCGTGCGCCCGGCCGTGCGCGAGGCGACGATCGAAGCGAGATGGACCGCGAGGATCCCCGCGGGCGCCATGGCGAGCACCCGCGGCCAGAGCACGTTGCCGTGGCGCGTGTGGGTTCGCGCGCTGGAGATCGCCGTGGGGATGATCACCGCGAGGCTCGTCCCCGCCGCGAGATGGAAGAGGACGTCCGGGTTCCGGTAGCCGA
>JBGPLH010000380.1:0-2690 GCA_041486365.1 Thermodesulfobacteriota bacterium
CTATTCGCTGAAGAGGTTGTCGATGTCCTCGTCCGTGATGTCCGCGAACGGGGATTCCACGCCGCCTTCCTGATTCATCTTCTTCCGGATCTTCTCGAAAATCGTCGCCAGCTCGTCCGAGGCCTTCTTCACCCGCAGCTTCACGAGCCCCAAGGAAGACCGCTCGTCGAACACGATGACCAGGATCGAGCGATCCCCCACGAGGCTGATATGTAGGTTGTCGCGCTGGCCCTGGTGGAAGTGAACCGGGAACTCCTTCTCCCCGAGGAGCTTCGCCAGGCCGCCGGTGGCCGCGATGCTCCCCGCCGTGAGCGAGGCCAGGCTCGCGGTGTCGACGTCCTTCACCTCGCCGCAGTGAGCCACGAGCTGTCCGTTCTTGTCGACGAGGAAGATCGCCTTGGCGTTCGCTTCCCGGACGAGGCGATCGATCACGCCGGTGATGTGCTTGAACTCCTCGTCGTGCATCACGAACTGGGAGGTGAGCATCGGTGTTGCTCCATGTCGCGCTACGTCTCAGGGAGGTCCGCCCGGAACTCGCACGGCAGGATATCCCTGCCGGGATCGCCTGCCGCCGGTTGCCCGAGGCGTCGACTCCGCGGGCGCTTCGGGCGGACCGAGCCTAGCAAAGAGGCTATCGGGCAGGCAAGGATTTTCCCGGCAAATCATCCGGTTTTTCGGCATTCGGAGATCAAATCTTTAGCGTGTACAAAGAACGGCCGGGGATAGAATCCGGCTGCTGGACGCCCGGAATCGGCCGGGGATATCAGACCTCCCGGCGGTTCTCGAGGCTCTTGCCGACCGTGATGGGATCCACGTACTCGAGGTCCCCCCCGGTGGGGATCCCCTGGGCGATCCGGGTCACCCGGTGGCCGAGCGGCTTCAGGATCCGGGAAAGGTAGAGGGCGGTGGCTTCGCCGTCCGCGTTCAGATTGGTCGCGAGGATGACCTCGCAGCCCGGGCCGATCTTCTCCAGGCGCGCCAGCAGCGCGTCCAGGTGCAGGTCATCGGGTCCGATACCGTCCAGGGGCGACAGCGCGCCGTGGAGCACGTGGTAGCGCCCGCGGTAACGCCCGGTGCGCTCGATGGCGAGGAGATCGGGCGGCTCCTCCACGACGCAGATCTGCCGAGCATCACGGCGATCGTCGGCGCAGAGGGCACAGGGATCCTCATCGGTGAGGTTCCAACAGACCCCGCAGAGGACCACTTCCTCCTTCACGCGGCGAATTGCGTCGGCGAGCTCGCCCGCGACACCGGCGGGCCGCTTCAGGATGTGGTAGGCGAGCCGCGCGGCGGTCTTCTCCCCGACTCCGGGGAGCTTCTGCAGCTGCTCGATCAGGCGCGCGATGGGCGCAGGGTGCGCCATCGGTCGACTCCCTTCCCGCTTGGGCTAAGGCCTCAGGTCAGGCCCGGAATCCCCATCCCACCGGTGATCTTGCCCATCTCCTCGGCTACCATCTCGCGCGACTTGCGCAGCGCCTCGTTCACGGCGGCCTTCACGAGATCCTGGAGCATGTCCGCCTCGTCGGGGTTCACGATCTCACGCTCGATCCGGATCGCGAGCACCTCCTGCGCGCCGTTCACCCGGGCGGTCACCATGCCGCCCCCGGCCGTCGCCTCCACCTCGCGGGTCTTCAGCTCCTCCTGGACGCGCGCGAGCTTCGCCTGCATCTGCTGCGCCTGCTTCATCAGGTTCTTGAGGGGACCTTGCATGGGACCTCCCTGTCATTCCCGTGGCGTCAGCCGCCAAGCGTCTTGATCTCCTTGATCTCGCCCCCGAGGATCCGCACCGCCTCGTTGACCGAGTCGTGCTCAAGGGCCTCCTTGCGCAGGGCCCGGTCGCGGTCGCTCTCGCCGGTCGCGGGCTGCGCGCGCCGGGGGCGGGCCGCCTCGCCCTCGCCGGCCCCCGATCCCGTCTCCGCCGCCAGCATCACGCGCATGGGCCGCCCGAAGCAATCGGTTGCCAGGCGCGACGCCTCCGCGTTCTTGTCGCGGAAGAGATCCGCGTAGAGGGGCACGTCGAAGGAGACGCGAAGCTCGCGATCCGTCATGCCCGCCAGGCGCCCGTGCTCCAGGACGGAGGCGAGCATCGGCGCCGGCGCCTGAACGAAGGCAAGATAGCGCGGCCAGGGTCCGCCCTCGGCCTCCCCCGGGCCGGGATCCTCCGCGGCCACCAGGGCGGCGGCTTCCTCCACCGCCGCGTCGGCATCGCCGATCGGCGGCGGATCCTCCTCCACGCGCTCCACCCGGCGCGGGGCCGCCGCGGCGCGAAGGGGCGCGCGGGTTCCCGCCCCCGGTTCACGCGCCGTCGCGCCCGCGACAGGTGTTGCGCCGCCGAGCCCCTCCAGGCGAGCGAGAAGATCCCCGACCGGAAGCAGGGGGCGCAGGTGCGCCGCCTTCAGCACGCACATCTCCAGCACCGTGAAGGGGAGCGAGGCGCGCTCCGCCTCCTCCTCCCCGTGCAGGAACAGATCGAAGAGCGCATGCAGTGTCTCGGCGGGAGCCTGCCCCGCGATCCCCCGGAGCGTCTCCATCTCCGTCCCGGGCGCCTCCACCAGGCGATCCGCCTTGCCCACCGTGCGCACCACCACGAGGTCGCGCAGCACGCCGAGGATCTCCTGGAACGTGCGCCGCACGTCGGCCCCCTGGGCGTCGAGTTTCCGGAGGACCTCCAGGCAGCGCGCCGGATCGGC
>JBGPLH010000381.1:0-2666 GCA_041486365.1 Thermodesulfobacteriota bacterium
CAGGATCCGGACGATGGCGAGGTGGGACCTGAAGAACTTCCCAATCCGCTCGGCCGGACCGACGGTTCGCTTCTCCGACGGCTTCTTCGCACGATACCCGACAGGGACCTTTTCTTTCATCAGGCTCGTGTTCACCAGCCGACCCTTCCAGACCCGGTACTTTCCCATTCCCAGCCAGGTGTCGCTAAAGTCGTTGCCGTCATAGAACACGAGGACGAGATAGTCGGGCTGGAAGGGCAGCACATCCTCCCGGATCTGGAGCTCCATGTCGTCGAGCCCATACCCGGGGGTCCCGAAGTTGAGCACCTCGAAGCCCCGACGCGACAGGATGGAATCGAAAACCCCCACGAAGCCTCGCTCCCATGAGTCGGCCCAGAGCCCGAAAGCGAAGGAGTCTCCCACGAAGGCGACGCGCCGCACGTTCGGGGTCTTCGTCACCGAGACTTCCCGCCAGGGCATGCCGAGGCTGTTCGTGCGCAACCGCACCTTCCGCCCCTCGACGCGGGTCGTCACTGCCAGATTGGGAAGCAGGCGGTAGGAACCCGTGCCGTGCGGATTCTCCCGGACGAGGGAGAGTTTGCGCGGCGCATAGAATCGGCGGTAGGCCCGGACCAGCAGTTCGGATCCGACGACGGCCGTGGTGACGCAGAAGAGCGCGAGGATCGCCCAGAAAATCCACATCCTGCCTTTTGAGGGGCCCGCGCCCTGCTCGTTCCTGAAGTTCAATGTCCCTCTCTTCTCTTCTTGCGCGCGGCGTCGAGAACTCCGCGCGGCCTGCCTCAGGCCAACCGCAGCCTGAGGTACCAGATCGACACGCCCGCGTAGAAGAGCCAGGTCCCGGCCAGGTAGACGAACCAGGCCGCCGAAGGGCGCGTCCAGGACGGCAGGCGACGGGCCAGGTACACGTGGTTCACCGCCACGAGGATCGGGATGTAGACCGCCATCGAGAGGAAGTTGATCGTCCCGCCGATGGCGATGAGCGGCCCGGGGGCGGCCAGGGGGATCGTGGCGAGCGATCCCGCCGCGATCAGCACCACCCATCCGAGGTACACGGGCCGGAGCCCCGCCCTCTGGGCCCAGGTGAAGTTCGCGCAGCACCAGTCCGCGTGCATGTGGGCGAAGCCGTCGGTCACACCGAGCCAGGTGTCGGCGAGGAACGCCGAAGCGACGAAGAGGAACAGCGCCCGGCCGATGGGCCCCCAGGACACCTCGAAGAACCGCGCCTGCACGACGGCCAGCTCCCAGTCCTTCGGCACGAGCCCCTCGGGGCGGAGCAGCGCGAGCGCGAGCCAGCACATCGCGAGCACCGTGACGAGGTTGATCGCCAGGCCCATGCCGTTGTCGATCTTCACGTAGCGCGTCCAGCGCCGCAGCGACTCCCGGTTGTCCTCGGTATCGTCGAAGAGGAAACCGGCCGGCTCGATGCGCTCCGCCCGGCCCCGGAGCCCGGCGACCCGCCCCATGCGCCCCGCCATGCCGGCGCCTTTTTCCCGGAGCCAGTAGGCGTACATGAAAGAGTAGAAGCCGCCCATGCCGACGTACACGAGGCTCGTGAGGAAGCTCTCCAGGTCGTTCGGATCCCAGCCCGGCGGAAATCCCAGGTGCGGCGTCACGAGGGCTCCCGCGTAGGGGACCGCCTGCGCGAGAACCTTCGGGTGGGCGACGGCGGCGAGGACGCCGAGGAGGCTCACCGCGGCCACCACCATCATGAAGCGCTCGATGACGCCGTAGACGTAGCTGCTCCCGACGAGCACGAGGAAGAAGATCACGACGGTGGCATCGGCCCAGAAGATGGTGCGGGCGCGATCGTCCCAGTCGGGCGGGAACTGCGTCAGGGTGCCCAGCGCGGTGCCCCCCGCGCTCGCGAAGGCGCCGAACCAGGCGGTGGCCGCGAACATCCCCGCCCACAGAAGCGCCGCCACGGCGGGGCGCAGGCGCGTGAAGCCGGTGAAGATGGTCTCGCCCGTGAGGATCGTGTATCGGCCGATCTCCACGGACGCACCGAACTGCATGAGGCTGGCCGGCACGATCAGCCAGAGGAACCACTCGCCGTACTTCGCGGTGAAGGCGGGCCAGAAGATCAGCTCCCCGGTGCCCTGGGCCAGGGCGGCCCAGACGAGACCGGGGCCGAACATTATCTTCCAGCCGGGAAAACGGGGGAGATCGGCGCGGCGGTAGGCCGGAAGGCTCACCGGCGCTTCTTCCGCGGGGATCGGGTCGCCGCATGGAGCGCGTCGGCCGTCTCGCGCATCACCTTGATCCGCCCGACCCACTTGTACTCGGATTCGACGAGGCGCCAGGGCGCCCGCGCGGTGTCCGTGCGATCGAACATCTCCTCCGCGGCCTCCACGTACTTCCCCCACCGGCGCCGGTTGCGCCAGTCCTCGACGCCGATCTTCCATCGCTTGAAGGGGTTCGACTCGCGCTCGCGGAACCGGCGGAGCTGCTCGTCCTTGCTCAGGTGCATCCAGAACTTGAGCAGGATGGATCCATCGCGCACCAGTCCTTCCTCGAAGGCGTTGATCTCGTCGTAGGCGGCGCGCCAGACCTCGCGCGGGGTGAGCCGCTCGACACGCTCGACGAGGACGCGGCCGTACCAGGACCGGTCGAAGATCGTGATCTGTCCTCGCGGAGGGAGATGCTTCCAGAAGCGCCAGAGGAAATGG
>JBGPLH010000382.1:0-2656 GCA_041486365.1 Thermodesulfobacteriota bacterium
CCAGGGGAGCAGCACGTGCCCCTCGCCCGGGGTCTTGAAGAACCAGTTGCCGCCCGCCTCGATGGCCGCGTCGCGGTCCGCCACGCCCGCCATTCGGAAACAGAGCCAGGGAAGGACCTTCTCGCTCTCGAAGGGGACGCCGGCGGAGGCGAAGATGTCACCGTCGCCGGTCGTGTCGATCACCGTCCGCGCGCGGATCGCTTCCCGGCCCGACTTCGATTCGATCGCGACGGCGGCGATCCGGTCGCCCTCGAGGATCGCCCGCGCACCCCAGGCGTGGAAGAGCAGTCGCGCGCCGGAGGAGAGCACGAGGTCGTTGGCCACAAAGCGGAACTCTTCGGGATCGTAGGCCACCGAGTAGCGGACGACGTGGGGGCCGTGCCCCCAGACAAGCCCCCAGCGCTCGTAGTCCCGAACGAGATCGGGGTCGGGGCTCCCCCATTCCTCCGGCCGCGGGATGATTGCCGCGCCGCGCGCGTCCAGGCGGTCGATCATTTCCTGGCACAGGCCGGCGATCACCTGCTGCCCGCGCCCGTCGTCCATCGTGAGGAGCAGGATGATGAGGCCGCCGGTCGCGAGACCCCCGAGAGCGCCGTAGCGCTCGAGGAGGAGCGTGCGCGCGCCGTTGCGCGCTGCCGCTGCCGCGGCCGCGATTCCCGCGGGCCCGCCCCCCACTACGAGGACGTCACACTCGGCGCGAACCGGGAGCGTGCGTCCGGGCTCGGGCACGCCGGCGGACGCGAATCGATCGGGAGGCGCGGCCATGGGGGGAGCCTATAAGGGAGGCGGCGGGAGTGTCAAACCGTTTGCTGGCCGCGCGCGTCAGCTTGCACCCGCTAGGCCGCAGGAATTGCGGGCGGGCGGCGCCTTTCCGTTTCGAACCGCTTCTGGTATTTGAAACCCATGCGCATCGCCGATTTCCTCAGCGAAGCCGCGGTCTCCGGCCGCAAGTGCGTCTCCTTCGAGTTCTTCCCGCCCAAAACGCCCGCGGGCGAGGCCGCCCTCTTCGAGGCGATCGAGGAGTTGCGCCCGATCGAGCCGACCTTCGTGAGCGTCACCTACGGCGCCGGGGGCTCCACGCGGGACAAGACTGTTGAGATCACGGGCCGGATAAGGAATGAACTGGGGATCGAGGCCATGGCGCATCTAACGTGCGTGGGGGCCTCCCGCGCGGAGCTGGGCGGCGTGCTCGACCGCCTGCTGGCCAAGGGGATCGAGAACGTACTGGCGCTTCGCGGCGACCCGCCCCGCGGGGCCGCGCGCTTCGAGCGCCCGCCCGACGGGTTCGGCTACGCGAACGAGCTGGCCGCCTTCGTTCGCAGCCGCTATCCCTTCTGCGTCGGGGGTGCCTGCTACCCGGAGCCCCACCCGGAATCGCCCGACCTCGACACGGGCATCGCGCACCTGCGCTTGAAGGTCCAGGCGGGGGCCGAGTTCCTGATCTCGCAGCTCTTCTTCGACAACTACTTCTACTTCCGCTTCGTGGAGAAGGCGCGTGCGGCGGGAATCGAAGTGCCGATCATCGCCGGAATCATGCCCGTGACGAACGTCGAGCAGATCGAGCGCTTCACGCAGACGATCGGCGCGACGATCCCGGCGGGCTACCGGGCGGAGCTGCAGAGCCGGAAGGACGATCCGGAGGCCGTGATCGAGCTGGGAGTGACCTACGCCACGGCGCAGTGCCGCGACCTGCTCGACGGGGGCGCGCCCGGCATCCACTTCTACACCCTGAACAAGAGCCCGGCGACCCGCCGGATCATGAAAGCCCTGAAGGAGAGCGGCCTGCTCTGAGGCCGCACCCTCCGAAAAATCGCAGGAGACGGACCGATGGCGAAGACGCTCATGGTCGGGAGCAAGGCCCCGGCCTTCAAGGTCAAGGACCAGGACGGCAGGACCGTGTCCCTCTCGGACTTCAAGGGGAAGAAGCTCGTCCTCTACTTCTATCCGAAGGACGACACGCCGGGATGCACGAAGGAGGCCTGCGGTTTCCGCGACAACGGCGGCAAATTTCGCAAGCTCGCCGCCGAGGTGGTCGGCGTGAGCTTCGACCCGGCCGCGTCCCACGCGAAGTTCCGGGCGAAATACAAGCTTCCCTTCACACTCCTCTCGGACGAGGACAAGCAGGTGGCGGAGAGCTACGGCGTCCACGTCGAGAAGAACATGTACGGGAGGAAGGTAAAGGGAATCCGGCGATCGACCTTCGTGATTGGTCCGGACGGCAGGATCTCGGCCATCTTCCTGAAAGTGAAGCCGGACGAGCACGCCGCCGAGGTGCTGGAGGCGCTGAAGGAGATCTGATCAGTCGGGCCTGTAGGTCACACGGAAGGAACAGCGGGATCCGTCACGGGAAACGCATTCCTCGTGGGTCACCTTGACGTCCTTGGCGCCCCCCGCGGGACCTCCGGTCAGTCGGTCACCATCGCCTTGCGCCGGCGCAGGAGCGCCGCGAACGCGAGGGGCACCGCCCGGAGCGCCTCGAGGACCTCCTCCACCCGATCGGGCGCCTCTCCGTCCGGTCCGTTGTCCGCGTAGAAGAGGTTCACCACCCGGTCCCTGATCACGATGGGCACGACGAGCGCGCTGCGCGGCGGGTTTCCCCCGAGGGCCGCGAGGAACTTGCGCATCTCGGGCTTGTCCGCGTCCAGGGTGGGGTTGC
>JBGPLH010000383.1:0-2623 GCA_041486365.1 Thermodesulfobacteriota bacterium
CGCCTATATCGGCAAGGCCGGAAATCAGAACGGAGTAAGGCAAAGAATTCGCCAGTACTACCATCCTGGGTACGGCAATGCGACGAGTCTTCGAATGAAGAACGTGCACCTGGTTGAGCATTCAAACCTCCTCCTTGGCTACAAGATAGTCGAGGGGAAGGAAGCGTGCGCAACCGTCGAGAAAAGCCTGTTGTCCGAGTTCCAGGGCGACCACGGTGAGTTGCCCCCCTTCAACAAGAAGGCATGAAGCGACACAGTCATTTCCGTTCGGATCTCAACGTGCCACAAAAAAAAGAATCACTTCCAGATTCCACCGGCCACTTCGGCCGGTTCGGGGGAAGGTACGTGCCGGAGACGCTCATGCCGGCGCTGCTCGATCTAGAGAAGCGCTACGCGGAGGTGGTCTCCGATCCGGTATTCCACCGGGAGCTGGAGGGGTACCTCAAGCACTACGTCGGGCGCCCGACGCCGCTGTACCTCGCGCGGCGGCTCACGCAGGACCTCGGCGGCGCGAAGATCTACCTGAAGCGCGAGGATCTCGCCCACACGGGCGCCCACAAGATCAACAACACGCTGGGCCAGGTGCTGCTGGCCCGCAAGATCGGCAAGAGGCGAATCACGGCGGAGACGGGCGCGGGGCAGCACGGCGTGGCCACGGCGACCGCGGCGGCGCTCTTCGGCCTCACGTGCGACGTCTTCATGGGCGAGGAGGACATCGAGCGGCAGGCGCTCAACGTCTTCAAGATGAAGCTCCTCGGCGCCCGCGTGATCCCCGTGGGATCGGGCACGAAGACGCTCAAGGACGCGACGAACGAGGCGCTGCGCGACTGGGTGACGAACGTCGAGACGACCTACTACCTGATCGGATCCACCGTCGGCCCGCACCCCTATCCGATGATCGTCCGCGACTTCCAGTCGGTGATCGGGCGCGAGACGCGGGAGCAGATCCAGAAGATGGAAGGGCGCCTGCCCGACACGATCGTCGCCTGCGTGGGCGGGGGCTCGAACGCGCTCGGGATCTTTCACCCGTTCCAGGACGATCGCGGCGTGAAATTCGTCGGCGTGGAAGCGGCGGGCCTGGGCCTGGCGACGGGGCAGCACGGCGCGCCGCTCAACGAGGGGGAGGTGGGCGTCCTCCACGGGAGCATGTCGTACCTGCTCTTCGACGACGACGGGCAGATTTTCCCCGCGCACTCGATCTCGGCGGGGCTGGATTATCCCGGGGTCGGGCCGGAGCACGCCTGGTACAAGGACAGCGGGCGCGCGCAGTACGTGGCCGTGACCGACGACGAGGCGCTGGACGCCTTCCGGTACCTCTCCCGCATGGAGGGGATCATCCCGGCCCTCGAGTCCGCGCACGCGGTCGCCTACGTCCGCAAGCTCGCCCCGACGATGGGCAAGGACCAGATACTCGTGATCAACCTGTCGGGACGCGGGGACAAGGACGCGCCCCAGGTGGCGAAGATCCTGAAGGAGAGAGAGGGCGGGGCGTGAGCCGCATCGACGACCTCTTTGCTCGCCTGCGGCGGGAAGGGCGCCGCGCGCTGATCCCCTACGTGACCGCCGGGGACCCGAGCCTCGAAATCACCGGCCGGCTCGTCCTCGCGCTGGCCGAGCGCGGCGCAGATCTGATCGAGCTGGGCGTGCCGTTCTCGGATCCGCTGGCCGACGGCCCGACGATCCAGCGGGCGAGCCAGCGCGCGCTCCAGGGGAAGACGACGCTGCGCGGGATTCTCACCCTCGTGCGCGAGTTGCGCGCGAAGACCGCTCTGCCGCTCGTCCTCATGACCTATTACAACCCGATCCACGCCTACGGGGAAGAGAAGTTCCTCGAGCACGCGAGGGAAGTGGGCGTGGACGGCGTGATCGTTCCTGATCTGCCGCCCGACGAGGGCGGACCCTTCTTCGATCGGGCCGAGAAGGCCGGGATCGACGCAATCCTTCTCGCGGCCCCCACGAGCCCCGACGAGCGCATCCGAATGATCGCCGCGCGCTCCCGGGGGTTCGTCTACTACGTCTCCCTCACCGGCGTGACCGGATCGCGTGACCGGCTCGCCACGGACCTGGCGGCGAAGCTCGATCATCTGCGCGCGCTCACCGACAGGCCCATCGCCGTCGGCTTTGGGATCTCGACGCCCGAACAGGCCGCGCTTGCGGCGCGCCATGCCGACGGCGTGATCATCGGCTCCGCGCTGATCGACGTGTGGGAGAAAGCCGGCCCGGGCGCGGAGGGGATTCGCGCCGTCGGCGACACCATCGCCTCCCTGCGCGCGGCGATCGACGCGGCCTCGGTCCTGACCCCCGCCTGACGCCGCATTCTTAAGAGTCGGCCTTCGCATTCTCAGAGTCGGCCTTCGCGTTCTCATAGTCGGTCTTCACTACGCTCAGAACCTCCGGGCTCAGAACCTCCGGGCCGTCATTGACAATTCAGTCAACCCCGGTAGACTTGGCCCGCGTTCACGGCCCCCTTCTCCTCTTTCAGCCCCGACAGGGAGCGATGTCCCAGTCCACCGCCGCCGACAAGCGCAAGCTGATCCTCGATTCCGCCATCAAGGTCTTCGCCAAGAAGGGCTATCACCGCTCCCGCGTGTCCGATATCGCCAAGGAGGCGGGGATCGCCTAC
>JBGPLH010000384.1:0-2604 GCA_041486365.1 Thermodesulfobacteriota bacterium
CAGGAACCGCTGGGAGATGGCCAGAAGGCGGCCGCCGTGCATGCGCACGAGCGTCTCGAAGGCCTTCGCGTCTCCGCTTCGAAGCGCATCGAGGAGCGACTGCTCCTCTGCGAGGTCGGATGCCGCGGGGTCGCCCGGGGTCACGTTCGCGCTCATGGAATCCACCCGTCCGGGTACCTTTCGAGGTGGGCAGACGATGGGCCTTCGGGAAGCCCGAAGGCGATGACGCTCCGGCTGCCCACGGCCCGGGGCCACGCCTCATTATATGAATCGCCATGGGAAGGGAAAGGGACCGATCCCCGGGAACGTTTCCGGGTCCGTGAGGAAGCCGGGCGCGGTAGCGTCGCCCTGGGCGATCCGCTAATCTGGCCCCCGGGAGACAGTTGACGACCGGAGGAGAGGACCCGTTCCATGCGATTCACGGAGACGACCGAGCAGGCGATGCTCCGCGATGCGGTCCGCAAGATCGCCTCGGGCTACGGGCACGCCTACTACCAGGAGAAGGCCCGCGGCGGCGGAAAGATGTCCGAGCTTTGGCAGGAGCTGGGGCGCAAGGGCTACGTGGGGGTCAACATCCCCGAGGCCTACGGTGGCGCCGGTCTGGGAATCTACGAGCTGACGATCGTGTGCGAGGAGCTGGCCGCGCAGGGATGCCCACTGCTTCTCCTGATCGTCGTCCCGGCCATCTGCGGCTCGATCCTCTCGAAGTGGGGCAGCGAGGAGCAGAAGCAGCGCTGGCTTCCGCGGCTCGCGAGCGGCGAATCGAAGATGGCCTTCGCGATCACGGAGCCCGACGCCGGATCCAACTCCCACGAGATCGCGACGGTCGCCGTCCGCGAGGGCGACCATTACCGGCTGCGGGGGACCAAGTACTACATCTCCGGGGCGGACGAATCGGAGTCGGTCCTCGTGGTAGCAAAAACGGGCGCCGATTCCGCGACGGGTCGCGGCGGCCTCTCGCTGTTCGTCGTGGACATGGACGCGCCGGGCCTCACCTCCCAGATCATCCCCGTCGAGATCGTCTCCCCGGACAAGCAGTTCACCCTCTTCTTCGACGACGTCCGGATCCCCGCCGATCGCCTGATCGGCCAGGAGGGCGAAGGTCTCCGGCATGTGTTCATCGGTCTCAATCCGGAGCGCATCACCGGCGCCTCGATCGCCAACGGGATCGGGCTGTACTCCCTCTCGAAAGCGTCGTCCTACGCCAACGAGCGGAAGGTATGGCGCGGCGTTCCGATCGGCGCGCACCAGGGGATCGCCCACCCCCTCGCCAGGGCGAAGATCGAGGTCGAGCTGGCGCGCCTCATGACGGCCAAGGCGGCCACCCTGTACGACGAAGGCGCGGACGCCGGCGAGTCGGCCAACATGGCCAAGTACGCCGCCGCGGAGGCCGCGCTCGCGGCACTCGATCAGTCGATCCAGACGCACGGCGGTAACGGGATGGCCTGGGAGTACGGCGTGGCCGACCTGTGGGGGATGGCCCGGCTCCTGCGCATCGCGCCGGTGAGTCGCGAGATGATCCTCAATTACGTGTCACAGCACTCCCTGGGCCTGCCCAAGTCCTACTGAGTCTCCTGGACCGGACGGGCCGGGGCGACTACCCTCACGATTCTTTTTTTCCCCTCGACTTCCGGCCGCCCTCGCGGGGTGGCCCCGTGGGCGTCCGATGGCGACGTCGGCCCGAAAGCTCGCCGCGATCCTCTTCACCGACATCGTCGGATACACGAGCCTCGTCTCGAAGGACGAGCGGCGGGCGGCCGAAGTGCGCGCGCGGCACCGCCACCTGGTGCAGACACTCGTGGCGCAGTTCAAGGGAGAGTGGATCGAGGAGACCGGCGACGAGACGATGTCGGCCTTTCCGAGCAGCGTCGAGGCCGTGCACTGCGCGCTGGCGATCCAGGCCGCGCTGGCCGACGATCCCGATCTCAAGGTCCGGATCGGCATTCACATCGGCGACGTGCTGGAGCAGGACGGGAAGCTCATCGGCGACGGCGTGAACCTGGCGGCGCGCATCCGGCCGCTCGCCCAGCCCGGCGGGATCTGCGTCAGCGAGCGTGTGTGGGAAGACGTGCGGAACCGGCCCGAGGTGCAGGGCGCGTTCCTCGGCGACCAGCGCCTGAAGAACGTCGATCATCTGCTGCGGGTGTGGGCCGTCTCGGCTCCGACCGCTTCGGGGCACCGGGCCTTTCGCCGGCGATCGCTTCCCGCCGCCTGGAGGAAGGCGGCGATCGCCGCGTCCGTTCTCGTCGTGCTCGCGACCGTCGCGCTGCTCATTCCGCCGGTCCGGAACGGCATCCTCATGGTGCTCTTCCGGGAAGGCCTGTTCAGCGTCCTTCCCAAGTACGATCAGAAGATCGCCTTCACCACAACGAGCGACGGGGTGCGCATCGCCTACGCCACCACGGGGGAGGGTCCACCCGTCGTCCTCGTACTCGGCTGGTTCTCCCACATCGAGCGGGGCGCCCAGAGTCCGGGCCGGAATCCCTTCGTCACCGGGCTGCTCGGAAAGCACAAGCTTGTCATCTACGACGGCCGGGGCACGGGGCTCTCGGACCACCACATCAAGGACTACTCCCTCGACGCGAAGGTGCGAGATCTGGAGGC
>JBGPLH010000385.1:0-2581 GCA_041486365.1 Thermodesulfobacteriota bacterium
AGGCGTCGCAGAGGTTCACGAAACGCGCGGCCTTGTCGGAGGCGTTCACGTCGAGCATGCCTCCCAGGTGCATCGGGTTGTTCGCCACCACGCCGACGGGGCGCCCGTCGAGCCGGGCCAGCGCCGTGATGACGTTGCGCGCCCAGCGCGGCTTGATCTCGAAGACGTCGCCATGGTCCACGATCGCCTTCACCACCTTCAGCATGTCGTAGGCGCGCCGCGGGCTGTCGGGGACGAGCGTGAGAAGGCTCTCCTCCCGGCGATCCCAGGGATCGGTGGGCGTGATCACGGGCGGGGCCTGCTCGCAGTGGCTCGGGAAGAAGGAGAGGTACTTGCGGACTGCCTGCATGCACGCCGCGTCGTCGGGAACCTCGAGATCCGCGCAGCCCGAGATCTCGCAGTGCACCTTCGAGCCCCCGAGGGCCTCCTCGGATATCTCCTCCCCCACCGCGGCCTTCACGAGATGGGGCCCGCCGAGCGCCATGCTGCTGCGCCCCTTCACCATGGGAACGAAGTCGGCCAGCCCCGGGATGTACGCCGTGCCCGCGGCGCCCGGCCCCACCATCGCCGCGACCTGCGGGATCACGCCGCTCATCACGCACTGCTCGCGGAAGAGATAGCCCGTGTCGGCGAAGATGCTCGCGCCGAAGTCGTCGCCCGACTCCCGCGCGCCGCTCCCGGCGTAGCCGCCGGCCTCCGCCTGGATTCGCGCCCCGCCCGAGTCGATGAGCCAGATGATGGGGATGCGCCCCTTGAGGACCATCTCCCGCAGGCGGGACGTCTTGGTCTCTCCCACGCGCCCCATCGATCCGCCGTACACCGTGAAATCGTAGGCGGCCACACCGACGGGGCGCCCGTCGATCGTGCCGTAGCCGGTGATGAGGCCGTCGGCCGGGCTCTCCTCGGGCCTCGTGCCCGGCTGCTTCGCGAGGATCCCGAACTCCTCGAAGGAGCCGGGATCGAGGAGAAGGTCGATCCGCTCGCGCGCGGTGAGCTTGCCTCGATCGTGCTGGCGCTTGATCCTCTCGGGGCCGCCCATCTCGAGGGCCCGGGCCTTTCGCGCGGCCAGCGCGTCGGTCATGTCCTTGAGCGTCATGCGGTCTCGTGGGCGCCCGTCGCGGACTGGCGCGGGGCGAAGGAGGTGAGGTATTTTGGAGCGGCGCGATGTTCGCGCCGCGGCTCTTTATACGACCTCGCCTCGCGCCGGCGCAAGGCATGGGGCACTCGACAGGAGCGGCACGCGATGAGCCAGGATAGAGACAAGAGCGAAGCCTTTCTCGCGCGCGTGGCCGCCTTCGCCCACGATCGCGTCGCACCGGGAGCGGGGGAGCGTGACCGCGCGGGATCGATCCCGCGCGTGATCTGGGTGGGACTGGGCGACACGGGGCTCCTGCGCGCGATGCTCCCGCCCGAGAACGGCGGCCTGAGCCTCCCGCTCGGCACCGTGGCGGTGGCGCTCGAGACTCTCGGGCGCGAGGGGCACGACCCGGCGCTCTCGATCGCGCTGCTTCCCTCGTTCATCCTGGCCAACTTCCACCTCCCGCGCCTCGGCACGCCCAAGCATCTCCAGCGTTACATCCGGAAGCTCGTGTCGGGCGAGTGCCTCGTCGCGCTCGCATTCTCGGAGCTGCCGCACGGCGCGGACCCGAAGTACCTCGAAACCTCCGCTCGACAGGACGGCGATCGCTGGGTGATCGACGGGCGCAAGGCCTTCGTGACGAACGGACCCGAGGCCGATCTCTTCGTGGTGCTCGCGATCACGGAGCGCGTGGGGGACCGGAAGGGCTTCAGCGCGTTCCTCGTCGATCGCGGGACGCCGGGCCTCACCATCGAGGAGCGGATGCCGATCCCCATCGTGCGGGCCGCGCCCCACTGCACGCTGCGGTTCCAGTCCTGTGAGGTGCCGGAGGCCGCTCGCATCGGCACGATGCACGAAGTGCTGGCCGGGATCTCGGGGACGACGCGCACGGCGGAGGATCTCCTGGGCGCGGCGAGCTTCGCCGGGCACGCGGCCTGGGTCGTCTCGCTCCTGGCCGCCCATCGCAGGAAGGACCTCTCGGCTTCGCCCAAGCTCGCGGAGGCGCTCGGTGAGCTGCACATCACCGCCGAGTTGATCCGGCTCCGCGCGACCCGGCTGGCCGAGTTGTGGGATCGCGGGATCCAGGGGGAGGCAGTCAAGGGTTCTCCCTCACCGGACGAAGAATCCTTCATGGCCATGCTGCTTTCCGGGCGCGCGCTCGCGTCTCGCTTCGCGGAGCGGGTGGCCGCTCTGCTGGACGGGGCGGCTGCCGGACCTGGAAGCGATCTCGAGCGCGCCGTGCGGGATCTGGAAGTGGCGAAGATCGGAGGGGCCGCGACGCGGACCCGGATCCGGAAGCTTGGAGAGCGGCTCGCGGCGCGACCGGGGTCCTGAACGCGCGCCGTGCGGCTCCCCGGCCTCCATCGAGGTGTGGGAGGAGATAGGCTGGAACGTTCCGGAGGTGGAGAAGATCGTGCTCGACTCGCCCTCGATGGCCGAGTTCCGTCAGCTCCTCTTCTCGAAGATCGTCCCGAACGTGAAGCGGCTCGGGCTCCTCACGCC
>JBGPLH010000386.1:0-2565 GCA_041486365.1 Thermodesulfobacteriota bacterium
ACGTTCGTCCTGACGGGACCGGGGATCGAGGAGAAGGCGGCGCTGGTGAAGCGCACCCTCGAGAAGCGCCTCGGCGGGGAGAAGGGCTTCCAGACCTTCGACGTGCAGCTCATCCGCACCGACAAGAGCGATCCGCCGGCGAACGAGGAGGCGCAGGCGTTCCTGCGCGTCACGGTGAAGGACCCCGACGCAAGCAAGGTGGGCCGCGCGTTCTCGAACGTGGTGATCGAGATGGTGCTCGCGAGTTACCCGGGCTTCTACACGACCTCGCCGCCCACGCCCGAGAGCCCCTACGGCGTCTACTGGCCCGCGCTCGTGCCGGCGGAGGTGGTGGAGGAGGTAGTCGTCGCGCCGGACGGGACGCGCGTTCCGATTCCCCATGGGAAAGCCGCGCCGCTCGCCGAGCCGGTGCGCGTCCCCGCGGTTCCCCACGCGGCGATGGCGGACGGCGAGACGAAGCGCGTGCCGCTGGGCACCGCTTTCGGCGCGCGCTCTGGCGACAAGGGCGGCAACGCGAACGTCGGCGTGTGGGCGCGTAGCGACGCCGGCTACGCCTGGATCGAGCGGTTCCTCACCATCGAGCGCTTCAAGTCGTTGATCCGTGAATCGAGCCCGCTCGAGGTGCGCCGATACGCGCTCCCCAATATCCGCTCGCTCAACTTCGTCGTCGTAGGCCTCCTCGGCGAGGGCGTCTCCTCCAACAGCCGCACCGACCCGCAGGCCAAGAGCCTCGGCGAGTACCTGCGGGCGAAGGTGGTCGAGATGCCGGTGGCGTTGCTGGGGGATGCGCCGTAAGGCTGTCACAGGTTCCGGTTAAATAGAGACGTCAACGCGCCCTCCCTGGCGCTCTTCGGCGATCAATCGTCGCCCAGGAGTCCAGGGAGTGGTCTTCTTCGTTTGTCCCTATCTCGGGGGCCCCGTGGAGCTGACGAGAGAACGGGAGCGCCATATCCTGCGAAAGCACCCCGAGGTGATGGCCGATCAGAGCGATCGCCTGGCGCTGGCCCTGTCGGATCCGGACGAGGTCCATCGTGACCCGGACGACGCGGGCAGCCGGCTGTTTTTTCGCTGGATTCACGATTGGCTCGGAGGTAAGAATCTGGTGGTGGTCGTGGTCTCGAGTTCTGGGCCGGTGGTGCGTCACTGGGTCGTGACCGCATTCCCATCTCGGAAGGTACCGGCAGGGGAACCTGAATGGAAACGCGGCTGAAGTTCGAGTACGACGATATCGGGGACATCCTCTATATCAGCAGCGTCGATCCCTATCCCGAGCAGGAATCAGATATGCTCGCGTACAACCTCGTGGCTCGGCGCAATCCGCACACCGACGCCATCGAATCGCTCGAGATCCTCTTCTTCACGCGCTGGTTGCTGAAGGAAGGCGAGCCGAAGGTCCGGGGGCTCGCGGAACTGTTCGCGCAGCCTGCCGAGGCCCCCCCCGCCTGACGCTCACCGCTCCCCGTACCGCAGCACCTCCACCCTGACCCACCGCCTTCCGAAGCGAAGGGCCTCCGCGCGGCTCTCCATGTATATGTCGATCTCGTAGCCGTCGATCGCTCTTCCCGTGTCCGCGACGAGGTACTCCCCGGAATAGAAGCCGGCGTCACGGATCAGGATGCGCGTGCCGATGGGAAGGACCTCGGGATCGGCGGCGACGAGCCCGCGCCGGGTGGGCACGCCCGCGGCGGTGAGTCCGGCCTGCGCGTAGGCCGTGGCGATGAACGGGTGAAGGGCACCCAGGGGCGGGCGCTCGGGGGCGCGGTAGAGGAGGGGGACGTGCTGGCAGCCCCCGACGAGCAGGAGGAGCGCGCCGAGTAATATCCGGCGCAGGCTCAGGATCCCTTCGCGTGTTGCGGAGCGGGCAAGTCCTGGTCGAAGAACTCGCCGATCGCCTGATTGACTTGCTTGTAGGCCGGTTCGAACGGGCCGAAGGCGTGGTTTCTCCCCTCGATGGTCACGAGGCCCGCGCCGGGAATTAGGGATGCGATTTCGCGGCCCATCTCGAAGGGGACGATGGCGTCGCCGCGCAAGTGGACGACGAGCGTGGGGACCCGCACCTTCGGGGCCAGCTCCCGGACATCCGTTTCGAGCATCGAGGTCATGAAGCCTACGGCATCGTCGGGACCCGTCGAGATCCGCTGGAATTCGTTGAAGACGCTGTAGGAGAACGAGTCGCCGTCGGGGATGAAGAGGCTCGTGAAGACCTGCCGGAAGGCCGGGTTGTCCTGACCCCATCCGACGCGGGCCAGCCCGATCATGGCCTTCCATTGATCCACCTGCCGGGGATCCAACCGCGGGAACGATCCGTAGAAGGCCAGCCGCGTCACCCGCTCCGGGTGCCGCACCGTGTAGGCGATGGCGGTGGGGCCTCCCGCGGAGATCCCGAAGAGGCCGAAGCGCTTGAACCCCGTCGCCTCGACGACCGCCTCCAGATCTCGCACCTTCGCGTCGAGGGAGTAGTCCTTGATGTGGTGGTCCGAGAGCCCCGTGCCCCGGCCGTCGTAGATGACAAGCTTGTGCTTTCCGAGCAGCCCGGTGACGAAGGGATTCCGGCCCGGACTCTGG
>JBGPLH010000387.1:0-2557 GCA_041486365.1 Thermodesulfobacteriota bacterium
GTGGTGTTCGTGTTGTTGCTGAAGCTCACGCTGGTCAGCTGGATGCTCTGCCCGTCGCCGTAATCGATGGTCAGATCGCCGCAACCGCCGCCCGTCCCCTTCACGGTGAAGGTCACGTCCGTGTTGACGGCGACGGGGTTGGCGCTGGCGGCGAGCGCGGTGATGAGACCGGCGGCGCGGGCGCTTTGCGGCAGGACGAGCGAGGGTGTCGAAACCAGGAACAGCAGCCATCGCGCCTTGGTCATGGGAATGGTCCTTTCTCCGGTTCCACGCATGTCAGGACGATCGGGAGGAGCCCTCACCGCGCGCAAAAAAAGCCGGCCGGTCCTCCACGAAGGACCACCGGCGCGCCTGTCGTCAGGGAAAATCCACCGTCCCATGGATTCCCTGCCCCTCTCCCCCAAAACGTGAAGAAGGCTCTCACAGGGCATTGAACACAGTCAAGCGTGCAAAGTTCCGCGCCTGACACCGGAGCGGCGGTGCCCCGTGAGAGTAGCGGGCGCCCGACGGCGGGCTTGAAACCCTGTTCGGCCCCGTCCTCCGGGAAGCGTGGGAGGCGTGGTACGACGCCTCGACGGGAGCCCGTCGAACGTGGAAAATGCCCGAGGGGGCATCGAACGGGGGAAGGGAGGGCCATGAGCGACCCGGGCGCGAGCAGCCGCTCCATCTTCGGGGTCCTCCGCGAGCGGTTCGACCGCCTGCTGGAGTGGAGCCTCGCGGACAAGTGCCTCGTCGTGGCGGTTCTCGTATTCGCGCTGGGCACCTCGTACCTGTTCTGGGAGATCTTTATCCTCCGGCACCCCGGCCTGGTCCCCTATTTCAACCACCCCTATGCGCGGCGATCGCTCCCCGTTCACGTGTTCCTGTACGAAGGGGGCTGGCTCTCGATCATCGCGGCCTCGCTCTGGTGCCGCAAACACGCGCCGCAGAGCCGGTGGCTCGTCCATGCGGTGTGCCAGGCATACTGCATCGGGTTCGCGTTCATCTCCTACGAGCTCGGCCATTACACGACCGGTTACCTCGGCGCCGTGCTGATGGGCGGAGCCGCCGTCGGGTTCCTGCTCTTCGAGCCCCGTCCCGTCCTTGGGGCCCTCGCGTCGGCGGTCGCGGTCCTCGCCGTGACCACCGTCGCGGAGCAGGCCGGTCTCATCCCCTACGGGCCGCTGTTCACGGGCGCGCCCTTCGAGCACGGGCGCCTCTCCTTCTGGTGGCTCGCCAGCATTGGCGGGATGAACTCGGCGATCGTCCTCGTCATTCTTGCGCTCGTGTACCACATCTTCTACCGCTGGCGGGACCGCGAGGCGCAGCTCGCGCGCGCGATGGACATCATCCGCCGCTACGTTCCCGCGCAGCTGGCCGAGCGGATCCTGGCGGGCGATTACGCGTCGCTGGAGAAGCGCCAGCGGCGGCGGCTCACGATCTTCTTCTCCGACATCCGGGGTTTCACGGAGATCGCGGACCGGATCGATCCGGAGGACCTGAACCGGATGCTGAACGAGTATCTGCGGGAGATGACGCTGATCGCGGAGAAGTACGGCGGCACCATCGACAAGTTCGTTGGCGACGCCATCGTGATCTTCTTCGGCGCGCCCCACGCGACGGACGACCGGGACCATGCGCTGCGCGCGCTGCGGATGGCCATGGAGATGCAGCGCCGGATGCGGGAGCTGCGCGAGCGCTGGACGGTCGAGATCAGGTCTGAACCCTTCGAGATCCGGATCGGCATCCATACGGGCGAGGCGAGCGTGGGGAATTTCGGATCGGTCGGCCGCCTCGACTACACGGCGATCGGTACTCACGTGAACCTCGCCGCGCGTCTGCAGACGAGCTGCGAGCCGGGGAAGATCCTGATCAGCGACGAGACGTTCCGGCTCGTGGAGAGGGACATCCGGGCCGCACCCCGGGGCGAGATCCGGGTGAAGGGGATCGCGCATCCCATCCGGGTGCACGAGGTCGAGGGGACCGGGGAGGAAAAGCTTTCACCTTTCTAGAATGGGTTTTCTCTCAGCCGGCCTTGCCCTGGCGGCTCCCCCCGGCCGGGATGGCCGTGAAAGCCCGGGGGGAGTTCGCCGGCTCCGGCCGGCGCCGGGAGCCGTCCCGGGGGCTTGGAATATTTCCCGAAGCGTGGTAATAGGGACCCATCTGAATCCGCCGTGGGCGAAAGCCAGGGTTCAGGCGACATGTCGCGTCACGCACCAGATCCGGCGAAGGCCAGTGAGAGCGCCGGGTCCCGTCTCTCCCTTCCCAGCCGTTCGCTACCTTCCGCCCTCTCCGCGGTGATGTCGATGTTCGCCCTCGCGCTGGCGGCAGTCACCGCTCTATCGGCGCTCCTGGTCACCTCCGCCGCCGCAATCTCTCCCGCGCTCTCCGCCGATCGTTTGCACGGGTTCATGCCTGAGCACACGGAACCCTCCGCGGGGATCGCTCGTCCCCACGTTCGTTATTTCCTCACATCGAATTTGAGTAGCGCCCCCGGGCCTTCGCCTGGTGGCGCGCGTTCAGGAATGCCTCCGTGCGCGCGCCCTTACCCCGGCAACGGGCGGAGGCCCGGGATCGA
>JBGPLH010000388.1:0-2548 GCA_041486365.1 Thermodesulfobacteriota bacterium
AGGTAATACCCGAAGAAGCCGCCGCAGCGAAGCGTGAGCCAGGAGTGCCGCCGGAAGAGGTCCGCCACGATGGCGACGGGGAGCAGGACGGGCAGGGCCACGAGATAGAGGCCCGTCAGGGAGAAGAGGATGGTGAGGGAGACCGCGCGCCGGCCCCATCGGACGCGCAGCGGCTCGTGCCGGGCGAAGCCGGCCCCCATTCGTCGGATGCCATCGGGATGGGTCATTCAGCTCCCGTGGCGCCGCGCCGGAAGATGCGCGCCGCGCCGAAGTCGAAGAGCCAGGGGAGGTAACGGGCGACGGTTCCTATCACGCCGATCGATCCGTCGGGCCAGAGCTCCACGGTGTCCTTCCGGATCGCGTCGACCGTCTTCTTCGCCTTCAGATTCATCGTTGGATTTTTCCGGCGGCGGTGGAGGGTGGCAGCTCGCGCACAGGACCCGTGGCGCGCGGGGGTGACGAGGCGCAGGATGCTGTTTTTCCGGACACCTCGCAAGAGGCCCCCGCCGGGTGGGCCGAGAGCCCAGGGCGGGGCCTTCGTCTCACGATCGGGAAGGGCTGCTACCGGCCTTCGAGCGCTCGAACGTAGCAGCGGATCCGCCGCGCGTTCGCACCGACGTCGCCCTGCCCCAGGCGCGACGCGGAGCGCACGTCGATCCGGCTGCCCGGGCCCGACGGCGACACGCGCACCACGACGTCGTCCTTGAAACCGAACCACAGCGTTGTGTCGGTGGCCTCGATGCATCCCGTGGCCGGATCGGCCGCCGCGATCGTCCAGCCCATCCGCTTCGCCGCACGGAAGGCCCGATCGAATGCCTCCCGCGGCGTCGCGGAAAGAAGGAGAGGGCGGATCTCCGGGTAGGAGTTCCGCTGCTGCTCGGCTACCGGCGGACCCCCGTAGGCGGCGCCGTTAGGCGCATTCCGTCGCTCGGGCAGGAGCGTGACGAAGGCGGGCGGGTTCGCCATGTCCGTGGTGATGTCGTGAATGGGCGGCGCGCTCCGGGCGGCGGCGAAATGGCGGAGGAAGATGCCCGCGCCCGCGAGGCCCAGGAGAAGCGCGAGGAGAACGACGGGCGACGCCCGCCGACCCGTCGCGCGGCGCGACGCGGCGGCGCCCGCGAGGCACAGGATCGCCCCGAGGGCGGAGAGGACGCCCCCCGCGAGGAAGACGAGAAGCGCGATCTTCACGGGGAGCAGACCGGCGCGATAGGCGAGGGCCGATGCGGGGAGCAGGGCCACGCCGAGGAAGGTGAGGCCCACCCCGATCCGGGCGATGCCCGGGAGACTCTCCCCGCGAGCGCCCGTCGCCCGGCCGATTCCCGAACCCGTTCCCGCCATGGCTCCTCCCGCGCCTTCCACCCATACACCCGGCCGTCCCGCACCGCCAGCGCGGGCGCCCCCGTTCTTGACACTCGTTCGAAACTTAGTATTGTTCCAAGCATGAAATTAAAACCGGCCACCCGCGCGCGCGCCCTGCCGGCGAACGCGCCCTACTTCGAGCGGATCCGGGAGCTGTTCCAGCTCGTGACCCAGCGATCGGCGGGCGCCACGCTCGCGATCCTGAACGAATCGCGGCTCACGCTTCCCCAGCTCGTGACTCTCCAGCAGCTTCGCCATGCGGGTCCTTTGTCCGTCACCGCCATCGCGGATCGGCTTCACCTGTCCATGCCTGCCACCAGCCACCTGGTCGAGCGTCTCGTTCGCGCGGCCTTCGCGACACGCCGCGAGCACGACACGGATCGCCGACGGCGCCACGTCCGGATCACCCCCGCCGGGGAACGGCTTCTGGATCGCTTCTCGCGCTCCCGGGAGGAAGAATTTGCGGCGGCCTTCTCCCGTCTGCCCGCGCGGCTGCGCCACGACCTCCTCGACGTGCTCTCGGAAGTGGTGGACCGTCTCAAGGAAGAACCGACGTGAACGACCGGCCAGGAGAGAAGCCCCCGCACGGGCCGAAGCGCGCGGCGTCCATCGCCGTCCTGTTCCTGTTCGTACCGGTTTTTGCTTGGCTCCCAGGGTGCGGCTCGGGCAGCGCCGACTCCAACTACGTGACCGCTCCCGTGACGCGCGGCGATCTCGTGGCGCGCGTGACGGCCACGGGGACGCTCTCTGCCCTGGTCACGGTGCAGGTGGGGAGCCAGGTCTCCGGCCGCATCCAGGAGCTACTGGCGGACTTCAACACGCCGGTCAAGAAGGGGCAGGTCATCGCCCGTATTGACCCGCGCCTCTTCCAGGCGGCCGTGGATCGGGAGAGGGCGAACGTCCTCGCCGCGGAGGGGAATTTCGCGAAAGCGCGGGCGGACGAGCAGGACGCGGAGCGCAAGTTTGCCCGCGCGCGCGCCCTGCAGGCCGAGCGGGTCGTCTCACGGGCCGATCTCGACACCGCCGAGTCCATCGCCACCGCCGCGAAGGGGCAGGTGGCGGCCGCCGAGGGCGCCGTCGCGCAGGCCCGGGCGGCGCTGAATCAGGCGAAGATCAACCTCGACTATTCCACCATCGTGTCCCCCACCGACGGCGTGGTGATCGCCCGCAACGTGGACGTCGGGCAGAC
>JBGPLH010000389.1:0-2533 GCA_041486365.1 Thermodesulfobacteriota bacterium
GGGGCGGCTCAACGAAGAACCCCCGCGGGTGCCACGGGGGTCTCCGGGAGCAACGTGGCTCGCCGGCTGCGCCGGGGCCGAGGGCTACTGCTGCTGATAGTATTGCTGCTGCTGTTCCTGCTCCTTCCTGACGTCGCCCTTCTCCATCTCCCGACCCACCGCGCCGCCGATCAGCGCGCCCGTGGCGCCGCCGATGACCGCTCCCGTTCCGGTGTGCTCGCTCTGGTGCCCGATGGCCGCGCCCGTGGCCGCGCCCGCGGCACCGCCGATCAGGGCGCCCGTCTCGGTCTTGCCCCAGCCGGGACGGCCCATCACGCCGACGCCTTCCTGGTTCTGGCAGCCGGCGAGGGGCGCCACGAGCAGCGCCGTCACCGCGAGGGCGCCCATTCCCTTCTTCCAACTCATCATCATCTCGCTTCCCTCCATCCCAGCAAAAGGTGGTGACGCGGTTGCCCTGGGCGGCCTGACGCGCGCGATGTGCGAAACAGGAGCCGGGGAAGCCCCTCGTTATTCGAATAGCCCGAAGGTATCGCAAATTGCAAAACGATCAACCGCGAATCTAGCTGATTCGCGCGCCGGAGCCTCCGCGCGAGGGACTTGCCACGGGCCCGGCGCCTTTCATTTATACTCGGTCTCGAACCCTCCGGTCCGCGGGCCGGCCGGGAGAGGCGTCATCCCACACCATTCATCGGAGGAGCGGCCATGGGCTTCGACGCGTTGAAGAAGGTGAAGGTGGGCGATCTGCAGGTCGCTTTTCGGGAGGAAGGGAGCGGCGAGCCGGTGCTTCTGATCCACGGCTGGCCTCTCTCCTCCCTCACCTGGCGCAAGGTCGTGCCGAAGCTCTCGGGGGCCGCGCGCTTCGTCGCGCCCGATCTCCTCGGCGCGGGCGAGACCCTCGGCGATCCGGCGCGGGACCACGGCCTTCCCGTGCAGGCCAGGCTCGTGGAAGGCTTCATGGACGCCATGGGCCTCTCGAAGGCCACCGTGATCGGCCATGACTCCGGTGGGACCATCGCGCGGATGGTGGCCATCGCGATCCCCGATCGTGTCCCGCGCCTCGTGCTGGCCGACACGGAGGTCCCCGGGCACAAGCCGGCGCTCGTGCGGATGCTCAAGGCGATGCTCGGGCTCCCCGGCGCGATGTCGCTCTTCGCGGCCATGACACGCTCTCGACGGCTGGCGAAATCACCGCTGGGGTTCGGGACGTCCTTCTCGAACCTCAAGGCCTTCGATTTCGACGAATTCTTCCGGGTCACGCTCGCGCCGCTCGGCCGTTCGGAGCAGGCGATGAGGTCGACGCTCAAGTTCCTCGCCGACTTCCGGTTCGAGGACGTCGACGCCACGCAGGCCTCCTACGGCGCGCTCACGATGCCCAAGTACGTGATGTGGGGAGAGGACGACCGGATCTTCCCGCTCGCGCAGGGGTGGCGGCTGCGGGACATGCTGCCGGAGCCCAAGCGCTTCGACATGTTCCCGGGCGCGGGACTCCTTATCCACGAGGAGCGGGCCGACGCCTGGGCGGGCGCGGTGCGGTCGTTCATCCGGTACGCGCCCATCGGATGAGGTGGAGGGGGGTCCGGAAGCGGTGCCAGGCTTGACTTATTGACTTGTTTGGTCGAGTTCTCATCCGTCCTCCGCCGCGCGAGGTCCGTGCCGGCGTTCGTTATGCTCGAAGGGGCTGTGCAAAAGTCAAAAAGTCATGCCTGGCACCAGATGGAGAGGGCCGGAGACCTGTGGGCTTCGATTCGGTGAAGCGTGTCCGGGTGGGCGATCTCGAGGTCGCCTTCCGCGAAGCGGGGCGGGGTGATCCGATCGTCCTGCTCCACGGCTGGCCTTTCTCGTCCATCACGTGGAGGAAGGTGATCCCCGGCCTGTCGCCGTCCGCCCGCTGCATCGCTCCCGATCTCCTCGGCGCGGGGGAGACGCAGGGCGATCCCGGGCGCGATCACGGCATTGCCGCGCAGCGCGACCTGGTCATCGGGCTCCTGGACGCTCTCGATCTGGACCGCGTGACACTCCTGGGCCACGACTCCGGCGGCACCACGGCGCGGGAGGTCGCATGCGCGCACCCGGAGCGCGTCGCGCGCCTGGTGATCGCCGACACGGAAGTCCCCGGCCACATCCCGGATCTGGTCCCGACGGTGTCGCGTCTCATGCGTATGACGAACCGCCTCGTCCTGTTCGGGTGGATCGCCCGATCGAAGCGCTTCGCCCGATCGAAGGCCGGGGTCGGGCGCCTTTTCTCAAACGTGAAGCGCTTCGACTTCGATGAGTTCTACCATCTGATGATCGAGCCACTCGCGCGATCACAAGCCGTCCATCGCGGCACGCTTCGCTTCGCCCAGGATTTCGATTTCGGGGAGGTCGATCGCCTGCGTGCGTCCTACGGCGTGCTCACGATGCCGAAGCTCCTGCTCTGGGGGGAGGACGACAGGATTTTCCCGCTCGAGCAGGGCTGGCGCCTGCGCGACATGCTCCCGCCGCCCGTGCGCTTCGACCTCATCCCGGGGGCCGGGATGCTGATCCACGAGGA